>NZ_JBRREC010000049.1:0-33433 GCF_056760015.1 Stenotrophomonas sp. STEN029
CCTCGCCTGTGGTGGGTTGGGGTCGTTTCGCCCCCCCCCCGGGGGGGGGGGGGACCCCGGGTTCGGCCCCCCCCCTCTCTGGCCTGGGCTCTACCAGGGATCGCTGCCGCTGCCTCGCCCCCGCCGCGGTGCGCGGGAAGCCGCATGCTTCAGCCAGCGGCATCCAGGTAATACCAGCGGCCGTCGATGCGCTGGAAGCGGCTGTGCTCGACCATCTTCACCGCGCTGCCACCGCCTACGCGATAGCGGGCGGTGAACACGACGTCGGCGGTGTCTTCGCCAGTGACTGCATGCCGCTGCACGCTCAGGCCCAGCCATTGCGTGCGCTGGCCGGGAGCATCGTCCAACGAGAGCGTGACCGGGCGGGTGTCCGGGTGCCAGCTGGCCAACAGGTAGTCGACGTCCTTGAGCACATAGGCGCTGTAGCGCGAACGCATCAGTGACTCGGCGTCAGCTGCGGCCTGGCCGGCGTGGTAACGGCCACAGCAGGCCGCATAGGCCTGGTCGCGGCCGCAGGGACAGGGAGTAGTTGGGGATATCTGCATCGCTGCATTTTCATCCACGGACGCTGCGGTTCCAAGCGATGGCCCGACGCTGAGCGTATGACGGCGCATCCTGCGCCGGCATTGCCATGCTGGCGTTGTTGCCACCCGGACCGTCGTAGCCACTGGATCCACTGTACCCATGGCAGCAGCCAGCGTCCGTGTCGCCGTGGTCGGCACACGAATGGCGCTGCCGATGGCACACCATTGATCCGCAAGCCTTTCCTTGTGTTGCTGATGATGTTCATCGTGCGAAAGGCATGGGACAGCTTGGGTGGCGTGTAACCACGCGGTTTGTGGACAGTTGTCTGCACATTGTTTTCTTGCCGATTCACGTCACATATTTGCGCGAATCCCGCCAATCCCCGGATGGGGCAGCCATGAAACGCCGCCATGTGATCGCTGCAATTTTCCTGCTTGCGGGCTTGCTGCTGGGTTGTCTTCCCGTGTTCTACGCACTGCATCAGGCCCGACAACAAGCCATCGACGACAAGTACAGGGAGCTGGATGATGTGGCACTTGGGCTTGATCGGCGCGTGCGCAATGCACTCGTCATGCTGACCAGAATGCATGCCGAAATGTCGGCCCGGGGTGAGGCCGCGTGCAGCCCTGCGGGCATCTGGCATCTGCAACGGGTAGCGGCACGAACCCAGATCTCCATCGCGGCGTTGTATCTGGAGGACCATCGCGTGGTCTGTTCCTCCAGCGATCCGCTGATGCAGCAATTGGTGCTTGGACACGCGTCATCGAAGCGCACCGACGGCATCCGTGTCTATTCCGATGTGCGGCTGCCCGGCGTGCATGACCGCAGCTATGCGGTATTGGAGAAGGAGGGCTATGCGTTGCTGGTATACCCGGAGGGCGTGATCGCGCCCTTCGTCCGTGCCGACCTGTCATTGGGCCTGTTCACGCCCCGCAACAGCCTGTACAGCGTCCGCAACGGCGGCGTGCTCGATCACTGGGCATCCTCCACCAGCACTGCGCGCGCATCGAGCCGTTTTCTGGATGCCGATGCGGGTTACCTGGTAGTACGGCACATCATGCAGGGCGGAGACGACGGCGTGATCGTCGCCACGCCAATTGCCACCATCGATGCACGCATGGCCCGGTTCGGGCGTTGGTTCATTCCGGCCGGCATCGTGATCGGCTTGAGCGTGCTGGCGAGCGTGCTGCTGCTCAGCCGGCACCAGCTATCACCGCGCAACCAGTTGCTGCGTGCGCTCGGAAAAGGCCACTTCTTCCTGCTGTACCAGCCGCTGATCGATCTGCACGATGGCCGCTGCATTGGCGCCGAGGCGCTGCTGCGTTGGCAGTATGAGGAGGCCACGGTACTGCTGCCTGACCGCTTCATTCCCATCGCTGAAGAATCCGGACTGATCCAGCAGATCACACGGCAGGTGCTGCAACTGGTGGAAAAGGACATGAGCAGCTTCCTGCGACGCATGCCGTCCTTCCGCCTTGCGGTGAACCTGGCGGCCAGCGACCTGCAATCGGAACAGACACCCAGGCTGCTGGGCGAGATGCTGCAGAACATCGGCCCGGGCTGTGGCCAGTTCGTGGTGGAGGCCACCGAGCGTGCACTGTTGGAAGAGACCAGTGCATTGAGCGTGCTCGACGCGATCCGCGCACTCGGTATTGAACTGGCCATCGACGACTTCGGCACCGGCTATTCCAGCCTGGCCTACCTGGCCACCTATCCGTTCGACATTCTCAAGGTGGACAAAAGCTTCACCTCCACCGCCTGCACCCAGGCGGTGACCAGCCAGGTGGCTGAGCACATTCTCGACCTCGCCCACACCCTGGGCATGCAGACCTTGGCCGAAGGTATTGAAAGCACGGAGCAGGCCGACTTCTTCCGCTCCCGGGGGGTGTTGTATGGCCAAGGCTATCTGTTCGGCCGGCCGATGAGCGCCGAGGCGCTGTTCCAGTTTGTGGCTGCCGACACCCGTGCATACCCGCCTGCGCTGCATGGGCAATTGCCGCGCGGCCCGGTTCCAGGCGATACACCGCCGCACTGAGCGTATGCTGTCGCGCCCTGCGCCGGAGTTGCCATGCTGGAGTTGATCCCCCCCGAACTGCCCTGGCTGCTGGTCATCGCCTTCATCGCGGGGCTGGTGGATGCGGCGGTCGGCGGTGGTGGTCTGATCCAGTTGCCCGGTTTGTTCACTGCCCTGCCGCAGCAGACCCCAGCGGCCCTGCTGGGCACCAACAAGTTCAGTTCGGTGTTCGGTACCGGTGCCTCGGCGCTGCGCTATGCGCGCGCGGTGCGCTTCCCGTGGCGGCCGGTGCTGTTGGCGGCGGCAGCCGCGTTTGCGTTCTCCTTCCTCGGTGCCACTGCGGTGACGCTGCTGTCCAAGGAGGCGGTACGGCCACTGGTGCTGACCCTGTTGATCGTGATGCTGGGCTATACGCTGGCCAAGAAGGACTTCGGTGCGCTCCACCGGCCACGCGAGGTTGGCCGCCGGGAGTTGCTGATCGCACTGGCGATGGGCGGGGTGATCGGTTTCTACGATGGTTTCTTCGGGCCGGGCACCGGCAGCTTCCTGATCTTCCTGTTCGTGCGGTTCTTCGGACTGGACTTCCTGCGTGCCTCGGCTGCCTCCAAAGTTGTCAATCTGGCAACCAACGTTGCGGCATTGTCGTTCTTCGTGCCCAGCGGCAATGTGCTTCTGGCGCTCGCCATTCCGATGGCGGCGGCCAACGTGCTGGGCGCAGTGACCGGCACCCGCCTTGCCCTGCGCGGCGGCACCCCGTTGATTCGCAAGCTTTTTGTGGTCCTGGTAGTGGTGCTGATCGCGCGCATGGCCTGGGATACCTTCAGCGCCGCGTGAAGCTGGTTTGCACATAGCTAAACTTCGGCCACTGGAAATTTTTGATGTACGTCACATAGTGGTGCAGTGAGCAGCCAACCCGGGACGGCGCATCCATGAGCAAACGTTATCGAATCGCTGCGTTGCTGCTGCTCGCCGCAGCGATACTTGCCTGTGTCCCGGTGGTTTACTCGCTGCACCAGGCGAGGAAACAGGCCATCCGCGAGAAGTACGTGTTGCTCGATGACGTCTCCACGAGCATCCGCCGCGAGGTTGCCGGCACCATCGATGTGATCGAACGCTTGAGCGCGGAAATGCGCAGCAGCGGGGATGCCCCCTGCAGCCCGGACGGGCTGCTGCGCATGCAACGCTTCGGTATCAGCTCGCACATCGTCAAGAGCACGCTGTATTTGCAGGACGGCAAGGTCGCCTGCTCCTCCGGCGGCGCACTGATGCGGCAGATCGTGCTGCCTCGCCACCCCCTGCGTGCAGCTGACGGCGTGCTGGTCTACACCCAGGTGCAGGTGCCCGGCTTGCCCGGGCGCGAGTACGTGATCCTGGAAAAGGGCGGCTACGCGCTACTGGTCTTCCCGGACGGGCTGATCTCCCCGTTCGCCCGCCCCGATCTGTCACTCGGCCTGTTCAACAGCATGGACGGCCGCTATGCCGCGCGTCAGGGGACCCTGCTGCCAAGCTGGACCACGACCACGGCGGACAAGAACAACGACGGCCACTTCACCGATACCGAGGCGGGCTACCTGGTGGTGCGCCGCGTACTTCGCCCGGGCGGCACCGGGGTGATCGTGGCCACGCCATTGGCGACGATCGATACGCGCGTGGCCCAGTTCGCGCACTGGTTCATCCCGATCGGCATCATCGCCGGGCTGGCGGTGCTGGGGATGGCGCTGATGATGATCCGCCGCCAATGGTCGACCCGTGCCGAGTTGCTGCGCGCCATCAACAACGGGCATTTCTTCCTGATGTACCAGCCCGTGTTCTGCCTGCAAGACGACACCTGCATCGGCGCCGAGGCGCTGCTGCGTTGGCAGCACGAGGACGGCACCGTGGTGCCACCGGATCGCTTCATCCCCTTTGCCGAGGATGCCGGGCTGATCCAGCTGGTCACCCGCCGGGTACTGGAACTGGTGGTCCAGGACCTGAGCGGCTTCTTCCGCCAGTACCCCCGCTTCCGCCTCGGCGTGAACCTGTCGCCGCGCGACCTGCAATCGATGGACCCCCCCCGGCTGCTGGCGGAAATGCAACGCGCCATTGGTCCCGGCAATGGCCTGTTCGTGGTGGAAGCCACCGAGCGTGGCCTGCTGGAGGAAACCAGCGCTCAGGACGTGGTGGCGGCGATCCACGCAATGGGCATCGAAATCGCCATTGATGACTTCGGCACCGGCTATTCCAGCCTCGCCTACCTGACCACCTATCCGTTCGACATCCTCAAGGTGGACAAGAGTTTCACCTCCACCGCCTGCACCGAAGCGGTGACCAGCCAGGTCGCCATTCATATCATCGAGCTGGCACGCAGCCTGGGCATGCAGACCCTGGCGGAAGGCATCGAGACCCAGGAACAGGCCGATTTCTTCCGTAGCAACGGCGTGCTCTACGGGCAGGGCTATTTCTTTGGCCGGCCGATGCGTGCCGCCGATCTGAGCGCGTTCGTGCCGCTGCATACCCATCCCGGGCAACATGCCGCAGTGCAGCCGCCGCTGAAGCACACGCCCGCTGCCGCACTGGATTGATCCGGCGCAATGCGCCTGCAAGACAAACGCGGGAGCCTAGCCATATGCGGAATGACCGCAGTTGTGGAGGCTTCCCATGCAACAGGATTTTGCCGGCCGCATTGCGCTGGTTACCGGTGCCGCCTCCGGAATAGGAGAGGCAGTGGTGCGGCAACTCGCCGCGCGCGGCGCGCAGGTGTTGGCCGCCGATATCGACGGCGATGCTGCCACCGCCGTGGCCATGTCACTGGGCGAGCAGGTACACGCCCTGCAGGTGGATGTCAGCGATCCCGACGCGGTGCGGCTGATGGTCAACGCCTGCAACGAGCATTTCGGCGGCCTGCACCTGGCGGTCAACAATGCAGGCATCAGCGGGGCCAGCCTGCAGACCGCCGACTACCCATTGGAAGAATGGCACCGCGTGCTCGGGGTCAACCTGCACGGCGTGTTCTACTCGATGAAGTACGAAATCCCCGCGATCCTTGCCAGTGGCGGCGGTGCCATCGTCAACATGGCCTCGATCCTCGGCAGCAATGGCTGGGCCGACGCGGCCGCTTACGTGGCGGCCAAGCACGCACTGGTCGGCATGACCAAGAGCGCGGCACTGGAATACTCCGCGCGCGGGCTACGGATCAACGCGGTGGGCCCGGGTTTCATCGATACACCGCTGCTGCAGGACATGGACGACCGCAGCTATGCCGGCTTGGTCGCACTGCACCCGCTCGGGCGATTGGGCACGGCCGAGGAAGTGGCTGCATTGACCTGTTTCCTGTTGTCGGACAAAGCCTCGTTCATTACCGGGAGCTACCATCTGGTCGATGGCGGCTATTCATCGCGATGAATTGATGTAACTGCAGTTTCATTACACGGATTCAGGTCCGCGTTGAGACGTCTCCGCTTGTTTGCGCCTAACGAATTGCTTACAAATCGGCTACGCCCGTCATGGTGGCGGGCACGTAGTCCGGCAATCACCAGGAGCATTCCGATGACGTTGTTACCGCTACGCCCGCGCCGCCTCAGCTGCGCTGTCCGCCTGTCACTGTTGTGCCTGCTGCCCACCGTAGCCTTCGCGCAACAGGCCCCGGACAGCACGCCCAAGACCCTGGACAGTATTCAAGTCACGGGTACCCGCATCAAGAAGGCCGAGCTGGAAACCCAGGTCCCGGTGCAGGTACTCACCCGCGAAGCCATCGAACGTACCGGCTACAGCTCGGTTGCCGACGTGGTGCAACACCTCACCGCCAGCGGCGCATCGCTGAGCACCAAGCTCAACTCCAGCGGCAACTTTGGCTTTCCACCTGATGGTGGCGGTGTCGGCGCCGGTGCGGCGACGGTGGACCTGCGTCATCTCGGACCCAAGCGCGTGCTGGTGCTGGTGGACGGCATCCGCTGGGTCAATGAATCCTCCGGCTCGGGTGTGGGCTCATCGGTGGACTTGAACACCATTCCGCTGGCGATCGTCGATCGCATCGAGGTGCTGGAAGACGGTGCGTCCTCGATCTACGGCTCCGACGCGATTGCCGGCGTGGTCAACATCATCACCAAGAAAGGCGCCGACGGCGGCCATGTCGAAGTGCAGTACGGCGACTACAACCTCAAGGGTGGCGACACCAGCAGCATCGACCTGAGCTTTGGCGGCAGCAGCGAACGCGCGCAGTGGATTGTTGGAGCGTCGTGGTTCAAGCAGAAAGAGATCAGCTCGTCCGAATACAAGTGGGCGACCGAGCCAGTACCAGGCACCGGCCTGGCCAACGGCAGCTCGGCCACGCCAGGCGGCCGCACGGTGTTTGCGCCGCCGGACGGCAACAATACGTACGGCGGGCTGTGTCCGCTTGGCCAGGACGCTGCCGGCAATCCCATCCCCGGTTCGGCGACCTGCAACATCACCTTGCCCAATGGCGCCAACTTCGCCAACGGGGCCGCGTTCCCCGGCGACTTCATCCGCTTCGGTACCGCCAACCGATTCAACTTCGCACCCTACAACCTGTTGCTGACTCCCAACGAGCGCAAATCGGTATTCGGTCAGGTGCGCTTCGAATTCACCCCCAACGTCAGCGGTTGGTTCCGCGGTTTGTACAGCGAGCGCGAGTCCGCCAACCAGGCCGCACCGGAGCCGATCTTCCTCGGCACTGATGCCGGTGTGTACAACGACTGGGCCGAAACCAAGCTGGTGATCTCGGCCAACAATCCGTACAACCCGTTCGGCTTCGACCTGACCACGATGGGGCCCAACCCCAACCTGTTCCTGCTTGGCCGACGACCGGTCGAAGGTGGACCGCGCCGCTACGAGCAGGACGTCAAGACCTGGTATGCAGCCGGCGGTCTGGATGGTGTGTTCGAGGTCAACCAGCGCACCTGGAACTGGGACGTCAATGTGATGTCCAGCGAGAGCAAGGCTACCCAGACCAATACCGGCAGCTACAACATCAAGCACATCAACCAGGCATTGGGCGATCCGGCAGCGTGTGCGGCCATCGCCGGTTGCGTACCGTTGAACCTGTTTGGCGGCCCCGGCACCATCACCCCCGAGATGCTGGCATGGATCTCGCCGATCGTGCGTGATCGCAGCAAGAACACCTTGTCGCTGGGCTCGGCCAATATCACCGGCGAGTTGTTCGACATCTGGGCCGGGCCGGTGTCCTTCGCCGCCGGTGCCGAATGGCGTCGCTACAAGGGCGAATACCACCCCGACCCGATCACCATCGCCGGCGAGTACAACGGCGTGCCGTCGGGCGTGACCATCGGCAGCTATTCGGTGAAGGAAGCCTACGTCGAACTCGACGTACCGCTGGCGCGCGAAGGTTTCTGGGGCAAGAGCTTGGACCTTAGCATTGCCGGCCGCTACTCGGACTACTCCACCTTCGGCGGCACCAACACCGGCAAGATCGGCCTGCGCTGGCAGCCGGCCGATGAGCTGTTGCTGCGCATGTCATTCGCACAGGGCTTCCGTGCGCCGTCGATCGGTGAGTTGTACGGCACGCTGAGCCGCTTCGACGCCACCATCGTCGACCCCTGCAACAACGCCGCATCCACCACCCCCAAGTGCGTGGCCGATGGCGTACCGCCGGGCTATGAGCAGGCCAATCCGCAGATCTCGGTGGTGACCTCTGGCAACCGCGACCTGCAGCCGGAAGAAAGCCGCTCGTTCATGGCCGGTGCGGTGTGGAGTCCAAGCTGGGCCGAAGACAGCAGCTGGGCCAGCAAGCTCGACCTGGGTGTGACCTTCTACCGCCACACCATCGACAAGGCGATCCAGGCACCGGATGCACAGGCCATCATGGACCGCTGCATCGATACCCGCGATGCCGTTGCCTGCGCCAGCTATACCCGCAATGACCGCGGCCAGATCGTGCGCTTCGAGGACATCCTCGCCAACCTCGGCACCATCAACACCAGTGGCTGGGATTTCAACGCGCATTGGTTGCTGCCGGAAACCGGCTGGGGCCAGCTCGGTTTCGACTGGAAGGCGACTTGGGTGACGCGCTACGAGCTGATCAACGAATCCGGGCAACCGGAGCCGAAGGGTCCGGGCATCGAAGTCAGTGACAGCTCGATCCCGGAATGGAGCTCGACCTTGGCCACCAACTGGGACTTCCGCAACTGGAACGTGAACTGGACGATGCGCTACATCGACCGTCTGCGCGAAAGCTGTGCCGGCGCCAACGGCTTTGCGATCTGCACCGACAGTGTTGCCGATCAGCACTGGCTGGGCGCGACCACCTATCACGACGCACAGGTCAGCTGGCGTACCGATGCGTGGATGAAGGGCGTAAAGGTGAGCGTTGGCGTCAACAACGTGTTCGACAAGAACCCGCCGATCTGCCTGAGCTGCACGCTCAATGGCTATGACCCGGGAACCTACGACCTGCCCGGCCGCTACACCTACGCAAAGCTCAGCATGGATTTCTGAGTTGGAAAACGACCAAGGGAGCCGCGAGGCTCCCTTGGTTTTTGCCGTGGTTGTAGGAGCGGCGTAAGCCGCGAAGCCGGTGGGCTCGAGTGCCCAGTCCGCTGGAGTTCCTGCTGACCCAACGCCGGGCTTGTCTCGATTGCAGATTGATCGACGGCGGCAGGCGGTCCTGCTTCGCGGCTTACGCCGCTCCTACAAGAGCTGGATTGCTCAGCGCAGCAACGCGCCAGCGAGCGCCATCAACAGCAGTACCAGCACCGGCAGCATCGACAGGCCGAAGCCCAGGCCGCGGCTGGACGGGTTGCCGACATAGGCGCGCCAGTAGATGAAGCGGCCGACCAGGTACACCGCACCAATGCCTGCCACCCATTCGGCTGGCCAGAAGCGTGCGGCGATCAGCATGCTTGGCAGCAGCGCGACCATCAGCTCCAAGGTGTTCATCTGCACGCGGTAGGCGCGCTCGAAGCCCTCGTGGCCGGTAACGGCGGGTGCCTTGACGCCGTAGCGGCCACGCGCGCGGCCGACCAGCACAATGAAGAACAAGTATTGCAGCACCACCAGGGCGGTGATGATTTCCACGTAATGCATGCTGATCTCCGCTACACGCGTGTCTTGAAGTAGGTCGAGGGTAACAAGCGCAGCGATGGCTTTGCTCTGTTTCCTCCCTTATGTGCAACGAAGGGAGGCTTGGCGGTGCTCCCTCCCTTTGGCCGAAGGCCAAGGGGAGGGTTGGGGAGGGGTGCTTTGGCTTTGGCTTTGGCTTTGGCTTTGGCTTTGGCTCGATGCGCCAGCCAAAGCAACGCCAAAAGCTCCCCCATCCGCCCTTCGGGCACCTTCCCCCGCAAGCGGGAGAAGAAAAAGCCTGGCGGCCCTGACAATAGGGAAAATCTCGCTTCCCGACCGTCAGGCTGGAATATTCTTCTTCGTCGAAGCCTTCTTCGCAGCTTTCTTCACCGAAGGCTTGGCTTCCGCTTCCGCTTCCACTGCAGCTTCAGCAACCGACGCTTCAAGCCCGGCATCAGCAGCTGCACTGGACGCAGCCGGTGCCTCACCAGCAACCGGTACATCCACCCCGTCTTCCGCATTGGCCTGCGCCATCGCACCACGTGCACGCGCCGGCAGCTTCAGGCGATTGCCTGCGTCGTCGTACTCGATCAGCAGCACGCCCGAATCGTGGCGGCCACTGATCTCGACGAAGCAGGCGCCGCCGATGAACGGCTCCAGCGTCATCACCGACTTCAGCGGGGTGGCGACCACCATCTGGAAACCGAAGTTCTCGAAGATGTTCATCGCCAGCGCGGTGAATTCGTTGTCGGCCTTGTCGAAGGCTTCGTCCAATACCACCGCGGCGTAGCGCGGCAGCTCACCGTCTTCGCCACCCAGCTGGTAGCGCAGCGCGGCAGCAAGACAGGTCGTCGCCAGCTTCTGCCGCTGGCCACCGGACTTGCCGGCGCCACTGCGGTAGATTTCAACCTGCTCACGGGTATCAGCATCCAGCTCGACGCCGATGAACTCTACATGCTGGCGCACGTCGAGCACCTGCTCGCGCCAACGGCGCAACTCAGGTTCCTGCGCGCCAAGGCGACGCACCAGGTCACGCAACACGTTGAACTGGGACTCGGCCAGCGAGCGGTCTTCGGTCTGCTGGTGGGTCAACACCGCGCGCAGCTGCAGCTGGAAGTCCTGCACTTCCGGCAGGCGCCGGTCGTGCACGTCGATGGCCAGCACGGTACCGCGGTTGAATGCGACCTGTTCCAGCGAGGCATTGACCTCGTCCATGCGCTGCTTGATCGCCTTGTGCGCTTCGGCGGTGTGCCGTTGCAGGGCCAGCAGGTTGTTCTTGCTCTGGGTCTGCAGCAACTCGAAGAAGCGGCCTTCGTGGCGCGGCAGACCGTCGCTCTCAAGACGGGTCAAACGCGCAAGGAAATCGTCGGCGCTGGTCAGCGACACCGTGAAGTCGCCAGAGTCTTCCGGCCACTGCTGGGTGTATTTGCGGAAGCAATCGAGCAGATGCTGGGTCAACTTGGCATCACGGCCCTGGCTGCTGCCCAACTCTTCGGCCAGACCACGCTCGATCACACGGAAGTGGCTTTCCAGGCTTTCCAGGTTCAAACCCGGCAGGATGTTCAGGCGTTCTTCCAGACCTTCGCGCTGCAGCTCGGTCAACGGTGCGCTGGCGACGCGCGCCTGGCCGTTGTCACGCAGTTGCTCCAGGCGTGCGCGCTCACGCGAGAATTGACCGCGTTCCAGTCGCACGTCTTCATAGGTGCGCTTGCCCTGGTCACGCAGGCCGCGGGTCAATTCGATCTGCTGGCCGATACGCGCCAGTGCCGTGTCACCTTCGCGCAGGTCGACCAGCTGCTCATCGATATCGCTCAGTCGCTGCAGGCGCGGGCCGACATCGATTTCGTCCCAGTCGCGCTCGATCAGCGAGTGCGCGGCCAACTGCTTTTCCTGCCCGCTCTCGCGCTGCTTGCGCAGCATTGCCACATCGGCCTCGCTGCGGGCGATGCGCTGGGCCAGCTCCTGGCCTTCGCGTTCGAACACGCGACGCTTGTCGCGGTTGTCGTGGCCCAGCATCCAGCGCTTGCGATCGTTGACCGCATGCCGGTCGTCCTTCTCGTAGCGGTCGCCCGGGTGCTTGATCTGGCCTTCGCGGGTGATCGCGCGGTCTTCGTTGCGCAGCTGCCCAGCGTTCTCCACGCAGGTGTAATCAAAGCGGCGCTGCAGCTCGTTGTAGACCCAATCGCCGTAGGGATGATCACGCAACTGCAGCTTGTGGATCAGCGAACGCTTCTCCGGCTCGCGTGCGTGCAGCAGCTCGTTGTCACGGATGCGGAAATACACCAGCTTGGTGCCCAGGTGGGTACGGTTGGCCCACTCGGCGACCTGCTGGTGATTCTTCTCGTCGACCAGCAGCGATTGCGCGAAGCCGTGCAGCACGCGCTCGATCGCACCGCGCCAGCCGATCTGGTCCTCGCGCACCTGGATCAACTCGCCGACGAAGGGCAGCGCGGACTCGGACAGGCCGGTGTCGTCGCACAGACGTGCGCGCAGCTGCTGCAGCGGCGCCGGGATCGAACTCGGCGCCGCCTTCAGCGACTCCAGTTCCACCCGCAGTGCGGCAAAACGCTTTTCATCGTCGCGGCGCTCGGCCATGCGCTCGGCGATGGCGTCGTCCACGGTGCCAGCACCGGACTTGGTGCCATCGATCAAGGCACGCGCCTGCTCCACCTGTTCGGAGAAGCCGCTGGCGGTTTCAGCCAACACCATGCCGAGCTGGCGGCAGGCGCCTTCCAGCTGCTTGCGGCGGCGGCTGCGTTCTTCGACCTCGCGTTCGATGCGGATACGCTCGCGCTCGAGTCCGTCGATGCGCTCACCGCCCTGCTCGCGCTGCTGGCGTTCCAGTTCGACCAGCTTCTGTTCGTGGTTGTCCAGCGACTGCCGTCGCTGCCCTTCCTCGCCCATCAGGCCGCGGTCGAGCATCTCCACTTCCTTCAGGCGCTCGTTGACCAGCTCCAGACGCTTTTCCTCGCGGAAACCGTCAATGCCGATCTGCAGGTCGCGCAGCGTCGCCACGCCCTTGCGCAGCGTCATCAGGTCCTGGTGGAAATCACGCGCAGGGGTCAGCGTCTCGACCTGGCGGCGCGCGGTGACCACGGCGTGGTGGGCGCCATCGAGTTCGGCGAAGTCATCGACCAGGCGGTCGGCAGCTTCGAAGGTGCGCGGCTCTTCCAGCATGAAGCCCCGCAGGAAGCCATTGAGGTCGCCGAGGTTCTTGGCCGACTGGGTCTTGTGCAGCAGACGCAGCGCCATGTCGTTGCCGATGCCCAGCAGGTGACGGAAGCGCTCGGCATAACCGGTGAAGCTGTCGAAGTGGCCGACGTCTTCGCCCAGGCGACCGCGCAGCTTGCGCAGGTCCAGGTCGAAGCCTTCCATCTCGGTGGCCAGGTCGAAGCGACGCGGGATCACCATGTAATGCTTGCGCACGTCATTGGCCGAGGTGCCGGCACCGGCAATCCAGAACAGCCGCACGATCGACACCGCGTCGCCGCGGGCGTTGTGGTATTCCAGCGCCAATGCGCTCCAGGTAGCGCCCTTGCGCAGGTACTGGGTGGCGATTTCGCCGGACTCGCTGTCCTGCTGGTCGGCCCAGGCGCCACGCACATACGACACCAGCGAGCGGTCGCGGCCCGAACGCTCGGCTTCGCGCGCGGCGGCGTTGAAGTCGACGATGCTCGGCGGCGTCAGCAATGCACTCATGCCATCGAGCAGGGTGGACTTGCCCGAGCCGGAGCGGCCGACGAACAGGAAGCCCCGTTCGGCGATCGGCACTTCGGTCAGGCCGGAGAACGTACCCCAGTTGAGCACCTGCAAACGGCGCATGCGGAACTGGTTCGCGCGGGCATCGCTGGCCGGGTCGTTGAACAACGCGGCATTGGGAAGCAGGGTGTGGGACGTGGTTTCCATACGGCTCATCCTTCAGCCGCCACGCAGGGCGCGGCGGTGGTCATTCTGGTCAGCGTGGCGTGGGTGCCAGGCATCATTCGGCGGCAGCGCCGTTGTTGTCTTCATCGTCGGCAACCGCGTCAGCGACGGCATAGCCGTCGCGCAACTGGCGGTAAGCCTCGACCAGCACCTGCACGTCCTCGGCCGAGAACAGCAGCTTCAGCGCCGGCGACACTTCGTAGCGGTCCTCGCTGCCGCGCAGCTTGGACAGCAGCTGGTTCTCGCGCATCTTGGCGATGGCAGCGGTGACCCGCTTGCCGTAGCCGGCCTGGTCGGTGGAGACGTTCTTCTGGTAGATGCTCATCGCTTCCACCAGCTGGAACTCGGCCACCACCGCGCGTTCGCCGCGGGTATCGGCCTCGGCCAGCTGCTGGCGCAGGAACAGCAGCAGCACCGACTCGATGAAGGTCAGCGGTGCAGCGCGCAGCAGGTTGGGCGAGTCGAGTTCGGCAGTATCGAACTGGCGGGTGAAGGCGACGCCGCCATCACGGTCCAGCACCAGCTCCAGGAACAGTTCGCACAGCAGGCTGCGGACTTCGTCTTCATTGCGCAGCAGTGCCGCCCATTGCGCTGGCTGGCGCTGGGCGTCGACGCTGGGGCCGGCCAGCAGCAGGCACAGCGCGCGACGTGCATCGACCGGCAGGCGGCCGCTGTCGCCGACGAACAGGGCGCCGCCGCTCAGGGTGGGTGCCGGCGCGACGGGCGCGCTGGTGGCTTCGCTATCGGTTTCGGTCTCAGACCAGTTCATCGCGTCTTTCCTTGAGGAACCAGATCAGCGGCACGCGGGCGCGTCGCACCACGCCGTCACCACCGGTCCATTCCACGGTTTCGAGTTGGTCGGTCATCACCTTGCCATGGCGGGTGCCGATGGAGAGATAGCCGATCACGCTGCCCAGGCCCTGCCGCGCCGGCCGCTCGCGCAATACCTGCGAGATGCTCAGGCGCGGGCGTGAACCCAGCAGCATGAAGAGATTGTCTTTCAGCGTGCGCACGTCGATTTCCGACTGCGCGACCAGGTCACCGACGCTGTCGAGGGTGATCTCGGCAGCCTCGGCGTAATAGATGGAAGTGTCGACCTGATGCGTGCGCGGGTCGTGCAGGCGCCACTGGCCAATCGAGCGCACGCGTGCCGAGGACAGCGGCAGCACGAAGCCGGTGGGCGCGGTGGGACGCACTTCGTCGCGCAGCTGCAGGGCCTGGCCCTGCGCCTGCTTGAGCAGCTGGTTGAGGCGGCGCTGTTCCAGGTAACCGCGGCTCTGCACGAAGCCTCGCAGGCTGCGGGCGAAATGCTGCATCACCTCGTGCACCTGGCTGCCGCGTTCCAGCAAGGTGCTGGTGAAGTTGCGCAGGAAATTGCGCTCGTTGCGGTCCAGCTTGCGGGTGAAGCCACGGTTGAGCACGGTGTCCAGCGCAGCGTCGAGTTCGCCACTGCGGCGCGGATCATTGAGCAGGTCCCAGAACGCCTGGAAGCTGCGCCCGGCATCGGATTCACCAATCACATCGACGCCGTTGAACAGGCGGTCGAGCACGTCACCGCGTGCGCCTTCGTCGTCGATGATGCGTTCGCGGAAACGGCGGTTGAGTTGTTCGAAGTCATCGCGCACGCGGCGGAAGTCCTCGGCCAGGTCATCGGCCAGGCGGATCACGTCGCGGGTGCGTTCCAGTGCGCGCTTGCCATCCAGCGCGCTGACCTTGCCGGTGGACACCTGCGCGATCTCGGCATCGATGCGGTCACGCTCGGCCTTCAATGCGGCCAAGCGTGCTTCCGGATCGGCCTCGGTCTGCTGGGCCAGCTGCGAGATCTGCTGCATCACCATGGCCAAGCGGCTTTCGGTGGCCAGGCTGGCGTTGTGCTCGATGCCGGCGATGAAGCGGATCGCCTGCACGGCGTGCCGCGACAGTTCGTATTCCTCTTCGCTCGCGCCTTCAGGCAGGCGCCGCACCAGCCAGCCCTGGGCCAGCCAGTAGGCGATGTAAGCCGGCGCGGTACGCGGCAGCTCGACCTCGAGCTCCTCGCCATTGAGCGTGTCCAGCTGCTGCTGCAGGCGCTCGGCGAGGATGGAACCGGGAATGCGGCGGTCGGCTTCCAGCAGCAGGCCCTGCAACAGGCCCACCAGCACCGGCGCACGGTCGGAGGCCAGCAGTTTCCATAGCGGCTGCTCGCGCAGACGCTGGTAGCCGGCGATACGTTGGCGGTACTTCATCGAGCGCGTGCGATCCCTGGGCTCAGCGTCGGGCGTGGCCGACTTCGATGAAACGCAGGAACTCGGCGCGGGTGCGCGCGTCGTCATGGAAGGTGCCGCGCATGCGCGAGGTGACCATGCTGACACCACGCTTGTGGATGCCGCGGGTGGTCATGCACTCGTGTGCGCCTTCCACCACGATGCCCACGCCCATCGGCTGCAGCACGTCCTGGATGACGTCGGCGATCTGCGCGGTCATCTTTTCCTGCACCTGGAAGCGCCGCGCATAGGCCTCGACCACGCGCGCCAGCTTGGAGATGCCGACCACGCGGCCGTTGGGGATGTAGCCGACATGCACACGGCCGATGATCGGCGCCATGTGGTGCTCGCAGTGGCTTTCGTACTCGATGTCGCGCAACACGATCATTTCGTCGTAGCCGGCCACTTCCTCGAAGGTACGGGCCAGGTACTCGCGCGGGTCGTCGTTATAGCCCTTGAACCAGTCGCCATAGGCCTCGGCTACCCGGCGCGGGGTGTCGAGCAGGCCTTCGCGGGTGGGATCTTCACCGGCCCAGCGCAGCAGGGTACGCACGGCGTCTTCGGCCTGGGCTTGGGTGACGGACGGGTTCTTGGGATCGGCCATTACAGAACTGCGCTTGGATTACGGGGTGGACATGCTACCAGCCGGGGGTGAAGTGGGGATGGAGAGGCCCTTAATCGCGTTGTGCATTCGTTTTTAGAAAAACGCAAGGCATTGTTTTTATAGTGAATTTCAGCCACCACAAAGGAACAGCTTCATCTCAATGCCCAGGCGAGCGCGTCGGTGACGGGGCCATACACAATTTGCCGCAGCAGACGTGCCTCACCCGGATCTACCTGATGGGTGATGCCCTGCTCATATGCCTGCAGCAGCGCCTGCGCTTCCCGCGACAGCTCCTTGGCCAGGCGTTCCAGCTCCCGTAGGGTCAGCGCCGCCGGAACCCCGATGCTCTGACCAAAGGCTCCGATCTCTGCCTTGGTGACATCTGCAAAGCGCGTGGCGTTGCCCATCGGGAAAACCAGCGTTCCCGTACCCCAATCCGGTGCCCGATAGACCGCAGTGCTGAGCAGATCGTAATGCGGCGCCAGCTCCCAACCCCTCCCGCCCCACAGGAAACTGAGATTCTTCAGGTGGGCGTCGGCATTGCCAATAAAGAAGTTGAACAGCTGCCAGCGCAGCATTGCCAGGCGCGTGACCGCCGGCGTTCGGGTGATATCCAACAGCTGTCGCAGGGCGATGTCATTGGCTTGTTGATACTTGAACACCGCGTCCAGCGAGAGCAACTGGCACCCATCCAACGCATAACGGCGTCGACCGTGCAGTCCCTCGCCCTCACGGTCGAAGCGACGCACCAGATAGACCGGCTCCGGCACTCGCCGCACCTGCACCTCCGGTACCGGCAAGCCACAAGCGGCGGCCAGGCGCATGCAGAACCATTCGTTGACCACGCTGTGCGGGTAGTCATCCACCTGCTCGTGATCCGGCTTGAGGATGTGGGTAGAAGCGGCCTGCCCGATCGGCTCCCACAGCTGGCCTTGCTCCAACACCACGGCCAACTTGTGCTGCGCACCGGCCAGCGACATGCGCTTTGGCGCACCATGCGACAGCGGCTGCCTTGGCAGCGCCTGGATACGCGCCGAGAGCTCGGCATCGGGCAGTTGCCGCAACTCGGGCGGCGGCAACTGCTGCCCGGGCGACAACAAGGTCAATGCGCCTGCCGACTCCGGACCAAAACGCTGCAGCAGGCCGAATGCGTCGGCCGCATTGATGCCGGCATCGGCAGCGACCAGCTGGCGCCCGCCCTCTTCCGGCAGCAGATTGTCGAAGAACCACTGCACGGGACGCTGGCTGCCACCGTCCTGGATCTCGCCCGCATTCCGCGGCAAAGCCGGCGACAGGTCAAAGCCGTTGTCGCGCCAGACCGGATCGTAGTGCAACGCCCACAGGTTGCCCTGCTCGTACAGCTCACCGATGCGCTGTTGTTCCAGCCACACATCAAGCTGGCGCGGCTCGACCTCGATCGCCATCAGCCACGCTCCGGCGGCGGCAGGTCCACAGGCAGATCAAGCTGCACACGAATGCCCAGCTGTCGCAGCACTTCGAATACACGGCCGATCTGCACGGTGTCCTTGCCCCGCTCCACATTGCCCAGGACCACGTGGCTGGTACCCGCCATTGCTGCCAGATCATCTTGACGCAGGCCCTGCGCCTTGCGTACCGCGCGAACGTATTGGCCGATGTCTGACGCTTGGTCGATCTGCACCTTCATGGCTGGCCCTTTGAAATATAACGCACACTTTAGATTGCTCTATAAAAACGCATAGCTCAAGCGAAATCTAACGTAAGCGTTAGAAATATCACTTACGGGTCGCCCCAACATCAAAATCTAAAGCGCACTTTATAAATTACTGAAAAAGGATCAACCGCGTCCAAAAACTAAAGCAGGCCTTATTTCCTGCCTATAGCAGCCTGGGTATCGCGCCCCAGAGCCTGTAAAAGGCTCGGCGCACGCGGGCTGGCGATGTCGGCAACCCGCCAGCTGCTGCCCTGGCGCTGCAGGGTCAACTGCAGCTGCAAGGGGTGCTGCGGGTCGTCGAGCTGGGCGCTGGCACGCAGCTCGCCGTCGGCCAGTGGCTGGATGTCGAAGCTGAGCTGGCGCAGGTCCTGCGCGGTGTCCTGGCAGTCACAGAGCGGATCGCCGTCCAGATAGCCGACTTCGCCGGCGTAGGCGTCGCTATTGGCCTGCATCGCAGCGATCAGCGCCGGCGTGTAGACCTCCTCGTCGGGCAGGATCGCATCCAACCCAGCATCCGGGTGGTAGCCGGCGTAGATGTGGCTGAGGAAGCCGCGGGCGTTGCTGATGTCCTGCGCGCTGGTGCCGGCCGTGGCAGGGGTTGCTGCGGGTGTGGCAGTGGCGGGGGCGTCCTTGTTGCAGCCGGTCAGGGCCAGGAGCAGCAGTGCTGTGGGTGCCAGGGTTTTCATGGGCGTCCTTGCGTGTTCGTTTGTCGGGTCTTTTTAGGCGGGACTGTTGGGGAAAGCAAAGGCTTTGAAGCACCCCTCCCCAACCCTCCCCTTGGCTGCGCCAAAGGGAGGGGGCAGAGCGCTTGCCTCCCTCCCTTTCGCCAAAGGCGAAGGAGAGGGTTGGCGAGGGGTGCTTGTTTGCGCGGACTGCTCGCCCCCTTCGCCTACGGCGAAAGGGAAGGAGACAAGCGCTGCGCCAGGCCTGACCAGCGACTGGCATGGCGGGCCAGCGCAGCTTCGATGACCTCGGCGCTGCCGGCCAGATGCAGGCCGTTACGGGCGCGGGTGATGCCGGTGTAGAGCAGCTCGCGGCTGAGCACGCGGTTGTCGCGGCGTGGCAGCTGCAGCCAGACCTGGTCGAACTCCGAGCCCTGTGCCTTGTGCACGGTCATCGCGAAGGCGCTTTCGTGCAGCGGCAAGGCCGCCGGGTGGAAGGCGCGTGGGTTGGCGGGGTCGTCACCGGGGAACCAGGCGCTGACGCTGCGGCCGTCGCCATCACGCAGGCAAATGCCAACGTCGCCGTTGAACAGACGGTGGCGGTAGCTGTTCTCGCCAATGATCAGCAGGCGGCCGTGGAACCAGCCCGGGCCCAGCGCGCGGCCACGCGTGCCGGCCAGCAGGTCTTCGATGCGGGCGTTGAGTCCGCGCGCGCCTTGCGGGCCTTCGCGTACGGCGGTGAGCAGGCGCATGCGCCCGGCCAGGGCCAGCGCGTCGGCCGGGGTGGCAGCATCGGCCAGTGCCTGCCAGTACTGCTGCAGCGGCTCGCGCCAGGCCTGCAGTGGATCGATATCGCCTTCGTGGAAGTGCACGCCGGTCAGTTCAGCGTCGCGCAGCAGTTGCAGCGTCTGCACTGCGTCGCCATCGCGCATGGCGCTGGCCAGTGGTGCCAACTGCAAGGCTTCGCTCTGGCGGTAGCCGCGCTGCAGCTGCACGCGGGCCCCAGCGAAATCGGTGGGTCTGGTTTCGATCACATCGGCCGGCAGTTCGCCCAGCAGAGGGCGCAACGCGTCGGCGTCCGCTGCGGCGGTGCGTTGGCCATCGCCAGCGGCACGCAGGATGGCGCTGAGCACATCGCCCGCTTCCACCGACGGCAGCTGATCAGGATCGCCGAGCAGCACCAGGCGGGTGCCGGCGGCGATGGCTTCGACCAGTTTGGTCATCAGCGGCAGGTCGATCATCGAGGCTTCGTCGACCACGATGACGTCATAGGGCAACGGGTTGTCGGCGTGGTGGCGGAAGCGCGGCGAATCCGGAATCACGCCGAGCAGGCGGTGCAAGGTGGTGCCGGTGCTTGGCAGTTGCTCGCACAAAGCGCTGTCGATGCCTTCCACCGAGAGCTTCTGCAGCGCGTGACGCAGGCTTTCGGCCATGCGCTCGGCGGCGCGGCCGGTTGGCGCTGCCAGGGCGACACGCGGTGCTGGTTGGTTCGTGGCCTGCGCCTGTGCGGCCAACAGCACCAGCAGACGGGTGATGGTGGTGGTCTTGCCTGTGCCGGGGCCGCCGGTGACCAGCAGCAGGTTGTGGCGCAGGGCGGTGGCTGCGGCTCTTGCTTGGTGGTCTGGAGTCCTACCCTCATCTGCCCTGCGGGCATCCCCGCCTTCGCGGGGACAGGCCCTTTGATCTCCCGCAGGTGGGAGAAGGAAGAGATCCGGCTGCGCTGAGGTCTGTGGGTCTTGCGGCGCTGCACGCTTCTGGCCCCCTCTCCCTCCGGGAGAGGGCTGGGGTGAGGGTGCGCCTAACAGATCTGTTTGCGGTGCAACGGCTTGCCCCGGAAATAGGCAAGCAAACACCCCCGCCAACCCAGCCACATCACCAGCAGCAACCGGCGCCTGCCCGATCCGTTGCAGACCCGCCGCCAAGCGGCGCTCGTACTCGCGGTACCGGCGCAGATACAGCAGCCCGTTCTCCCACACCAAGGGCGCCTGCTGAGACTCCACGCTGCTATCCACAGCTGTGGATATCCATTTGGACGACGCAAGCTGCGCAATCCATTCCTCGGCAGCCGGCCATTCCACACCGGCATCCACCAATCGCTGCGGCTGGGTCGGATCAAAGCCCGCATGCCCCTGCGATACCGCCAACGACGCCAAGGCCGCAGCAGCCAACACCGCGTCCGGCGTTTCCGTATCCAGCCGCCGCAGGCTTTGCGCCAGGGCATGATCCAGCGCGCGCAGCGCGCCGGCTTTGTTCAATGCGGCCAGCAGGCTCATGCCTCGCCTCCCAGTCGTGCCAACAAGGCCGCATGGCCATCACGGCCACCGGCAAACAGTTCATCCACCGCATGCACCAGCTCCGGGGCGAAGTTGTGCGCGTACAGGCCCGGCGACTGCGGACGGGTTGCATCCAGTCCGCGACAGAACAGATAGCGGATGCCACCGAAGTCACGCGCGTAGTCGTAGCCAGCACCAATGCGGAAGCGCAGCCAGCGATGCAGGGCCACGGTGTAGATCAGCGCCTGCAGGTCGTACTCGCTGTGGCGCATGGCCGCATCCAGCTGCGCCGGGGCGTAATCGGGCAGGCGGTTGGATTTGTAATCCAGCACATACCAACGCCCGTCGCGGACGTAGGTAAGGTCGATCTTGCCGGTCATCAGCCCTTCCAGCTGGCGGCGCAGGCCAAAGCCGTTGCGGCCGCGCACCACCCCGTGTGCATGCAGCACGCGCAGCAGTGCCGGCACCGTGGTTGGCTGCATGGCGAAGTGGAACTCGATTTCGGCGCGACGCTTGCCTTCGTCCAGCGAATGCAGGGCACCGCCTTCGGGCAGGGTGACGGTCAGGGTCTGGCCGATCAGCTCGGTCAGCAGCGCTACGCCGTCGGCTATCTCTTCGTCGACGTAACCATCTGCACGCATTGCTTTTTCGATGATCTCGGCCTGGCCATCCGGTGCGGCCAGGCCGGGCTGCCAGTCGCGCCAGACGCCGAAGTCGACATTCTCCAGCGCCGCATGCAGCACATTGCCGAAGCGGCTGCCGGCGAAGCGCGGATCGAACACTTCCGCCTGTGCCACGGTGGCTTCGGTAGGCGACTCGGCATCGACGTCGACCTGCGCCGGTTCGTCAGCGGCGCCACCGCTGTCTTCAGTGGCGGCGGCGGCAGTGTCGTGGCCGCCTTCGGCATGGGCGAGCTGGGTGAAGCTGTAGACCCACCAGTCGTGCGGCACGCTGCGGCGCACCTCGCGTACCGGCGGCAAGGCCTGTTCGCGCTCGGGGGGCAGGCGCGTCGGCACCGGGCTGCTGGCGTCTTCGATCACCTGGATGTCGGCATGCTCGGGCAGGCCCTGCAACATCGGCCCGAGCCGCGAGGTGGCCAGGCCAGTCAAGGCACCGCCACTTATCCACAAGGCATGCTCGGCGCGGGTCAGGCCGACGTACAGCAGGCGCGCGGTTTCGGCCTCCTCATCGGCGTTGACCTGCTGGCCCACGGCCTTCCACTCGGGATCTTCCTTGTCGATCTTCCAGTGCAGCACGCGTTGTTCGCCGTCGTGCACGGTGCGGTGGTTGCTGCTGTCCGGCGCATTGGTGGCGATGCCGACGAAGGGCAGGTAGACCAGCGGATATTCCAGGCCCTTGCTCTTGTGCAGGGTGATGATCTGCACGCGGCGGGCATCCGATTCCAGCCGCAGCAGCTGCGCTTCGTCTCCTTCGTCGGCGTGGGCGATCTGCGTCTGCAGCCAGTCGAGCAGGCCATGCAGGCCGATACTGCGGTTGCTGGCGTCCTGCAGGGCTTCGGCGAGCTGCAGGTAGTTGGTGAGGCGGCGCTCACCGTCGATCAGCAGCAACAGGCGTTCGGCCTGTTCGGCGCACAGGTCCGACAGCAGGGCGAGCACGCCGCCGCGCTGCCAGCGCTCACGCCATTGCAGCAGGCGTTCCTGGTGCAGGCGC
The DNA here is from genome assembly GCF_056760015.1 of Stenotrophomonas sp. STEN029. NCBI lineage: Bacteria > Pseudomonadati > Pseudomonadota > Gammaproteobacteria > Lysobacterales > Lysobacteraceae > Stenotrophomonas > Stenotrophomonas sp. STEN029. Next base: position 22,624 of record NZ_JBRREC010000049.1, read on the forward strand.
TGTTGTTCGCCTTCGTGCTCCATTGCGGCGATGGCGGCTGCGCTTTCACCCAGCAGCACCGTCGCCAGCGCAGCGCGCAACCGGCCTTCGTCGGCCGGTTGCAGCAGGGCCAGCAGCAGCAGGCGCAGTTCGTGCGCCTCGGCGCTGGCGAACAGGCTCTGCTTGCCTGCAGCTACCGCCGGGATGCCGAGCGCGGCCAGGGCCTGCTGCACGCGTGAAGCTTCCTTGTGCGAACGCACCAGCACGGCGATATCGCCCGGCTGCACCGGCTTGCCATCGACCAGTGCGCGTTCTTCGCGAGCGGCGCTGAGCACCTTGTGGATATCTGCCACGCAGGCGGCGGTGGCGGCGTCGCGCGAGGCATCGGCCTTCAAGGGTTTACCGTCGGCGTCGCCTGCGATCAGCTGCAGGGTCAATGCTGGTGCCGGTTTGCCGTCGAGCAGATAGTCATCATCGCTGCGCTTGCTGCCCGGCAAAACCGGCTCGAACTGGATGCGCTCATCGAGGAAGGCCTCGGCACCGGCGTTGTCGTACAGCGCCTGGATCGCACGCAGCACGCCCGGGCGTGAGCGGAAGTTGCGGTCCAACGCCGGTGCGGCTTCTGCCAATGCCTTGGCCTGCAGATAGGTATGCACATCGCCACCACGGAAGCCGTAGATGGCCTGCTTGGGGTCGCCGATCAGGAACAACGCGGCATCACCATCGTCGGCGGCGAACACACGGCGGAAGATGTCCCACTGCCGCGGGTCGGTGTCCTGGAACTCGTCGACCAGGGCGAAGCGGTACTGCGCGCGCAGGCGTTCGGCCAGATGCGCGCCATGCGGGCCGTGCAAGGCATTGGCGACGTTGTCGATCAGGTCGTCGTAGGTCTGCTGGCGGCGCAGCTGCTTGAGCTGGGCCAAACGCTGGCGAACTTCGTTGCGCAACTGGTGCAGCAGCACGATCGACTGCTGGCGCTGCCACTGCGTCACCTGCGCCAAGGCCTGCAGGTAATCAGCGATCAGCGGCTGCAGCGGCGATTGCGGGGTGCTGCCAGCCTTGGCCTTGTTGGTCTTGGCGGTGAGCACGTCCAGCGTCAGCCGCTCCAGACGTTCGTCCATTTCGGCAGTCGGATCGGGGTAGCGGCTCCACTGCAGCAGTTGCTGGAACAGCGGCTCGATCCAGTCGGACTTGTAGCTGGACTTGTTGAGGATGCCGCCTTCCACCGTGCCACGCAGCTGCTGCAGATAGGTGTCGCCATGCTCGGCGATGCCAGCAGCAAGACGCTGCGCAGCGCCGTCGCGGAACGGGCGCGTGTCTTCGATCAGGGTCTGCGGTGGCTGTGGATAAAGTGGCAGCTCGGCAGCCAATGCCGGCAGATCCCGAGCCAGTGCATCTGGACTTTTCCATAGGCCGAGCAGCGCCTCCAGATGCTCGCCCTGCCCTGCGTGCAAGCGCCACAGATCGGCAGCCAGCTCAGCATGCAGCTCGCGGGTATTGGCCAGCAGCTCGGGCGCGGCAAAGGTGTGGCCGCTTTCCAGAGCGTATTCGCCCAACACGCGGGTACAGAAGCCGTGGATGGTGAAGATCGAGGCCAGATCGGTTTCTTCGGCGGCAATGCGCAGGCGCCGGCCCAGTTGTGCAGCACTCTCGCTGCCCTGCTGCAGGTGACGCTGCAGGATGGCGCGGGTGAGCGTGGTTTCAGGGCTGTCCTTGTCGTCTGGCGTGCTGTCGACCACACGTGCAGCCAGCTCCAGGCGTTCACGAATGCGCTTGCGCAGTTCCTGGGTCGCCGCGTCGGTGAAGGTCACCGCCAGGATCTGGCCCATGCGCAGGCCCTGCTCCACCACCAGCCGGGTGAACAGCGTGGCCAGGGTGAAGGTCTTGCCGGTGCCGGCGCTGGCCTCGATCAGGCGCAGGCCGTCCAACGGCAGGTGCAGGTACGGGTCCTGCTGCAGCGCTTCGGTGCTCATGCGCCGGCTCCGTTAATGACATCGTTTTCAGCGTCGAAATCGGGCAATACGCGGCCCTCGCGCAGCGCGGTAAATATCAACAAGGCGTTGTGGATAAATCTGTGAGTAGTGCTTGGCGATGCAAACGGATCGGTGCCGCGCAAGGCCAATTGCAGGGCTTCGCCGTTGCGCTCGCCCCAGCTGTGTTCGCTGCCGAACCAGCGCGCCTGCGCCGCGTTTTCGCGCTTGTCCTCGTCGGCGTTGTAGATCTCCCAACCGGTGTAGGGAGCGAATAGAAACGGCGCCTGCATTCCTTCAGAACGTAGGCGCAGCAAGGATTTCAAGGCTTCCTGTGCAGTCTTTTCAGAAAGCTCTGGAAGCCGATGCGGGCCATAGCCAGCCTGCCCGTTGTCATGGAACTGCAGCATCGATGACGGCGCACCGGCAGCGTTCACCAATAGCCAATCCAGGCCACCGCGCAGCACATAGGCCACCCCCGGCGCACCCGCCTGCAGGCGAATCAGACCCTGTGGATGAATTTGATCGACACGCCCATGCAGGCGCACGCCATCAAGCTGAACTTCGTAGCGTTGCGAGCCCAGCGGCTGGCCGTCGTACCACTGCGAAAACGTTTCCGCGCAGGGCCGGATGCGGCTGAGCATGCGTTCGAACTGCTGCCGCCCAAGCGCACCGGAAGGCAACAAGGCACGAGCACGCAGGCGCTGGTACAGGCCGGCTTCGCGGCCCTCCAGCAGGGCACTGAGCACCTGCTGCTGCAAGGACGAATGCAGGCGGCCACCACTGGGCACCAGCAGCGGCTCGATGTCTTCGCTGTCGTCGATGTCACCGGCCAGGCGCAGGCCCAGACGCTGATTCAGGAACTGCCCGGCCGGGTCACTGATGAATCGGCGCAGGCTATCCAGCGAAAGACTGTCGTCATTGAGTGCGGTGGGCAGCGGTGCGTTCAGCGGGCCGTCAAACCACGGCGCCAAGCGCTGTCGGCTGCCACCCACCGCGTTGGCCGCCGGATGCCACTGGCGCCGGTAGCTGAAACGGCGCGGCTCGCCATCGCCGCCAAATGCCGCCGGCGCGAACGGCTGCAACGGATGCCGCACCACCAGTTGCTTGCGCGCGGCAGCGCTGTCCTGGTGATACGCCGATGCCGCGTTGACCAGTTCACTGACCAGCACCGAGGGTTCGCGCACGCTGCCGTCGCGGGCATCGGCACCGAGGTAGCTCAGGTAGAACACGTCCTGGGCGGAGGCGAACAGCTGCAGGAACAGGAAACGGTCGTCCTCGCGCAGCGAGCGGTCGCCATAGCGACGGCGCTCGGTGCCCAGCTCGGCGGTGAGCCGGCTCAGGCCGGCGGCCGGATCACGACGCGGGAAATCACCATCGTTCAAGCCCAGCACGCAGATCACACGGAACGGCAGCAAGCGCATCGGCACCATGCGGCCGAAGCTGATGCCGCCGGTGAGCAGCGGCGCACGGGTATCGGCTTCGGACAGCACCGAGGCGAAGTGCGCGCGCACGACTTCAGCCGGCACCGGCGCGTCGAAACCGGCGCTGTTGGCTTCTTCGGCAAACTCGTTGACCAGCTTGCGCAGGCGGTCCAGCGCACGCACGGCGGACGGCTCGGTCGGGGTTTCCGGCAACAGCGCCAGCAACAGGCCGAGCAAGCGTTCGCGCCATTGCTTGGGCGTCAGTGCCTCGGCCAGGGTCTTCTGATGGCGGGCGAGAACACGCAGCAGGCGGATCAGCGCATCCAGTGCAGCCAGGCCACCGCCTTCCAGTTCCGGCCACGGCGCGACGCCGGCGATGTCCTCATCACTGCCGCTGGCATGGCCGAGCAGCAGCCGGTCCAGCGCGAACTGCCAGGTGTAGGCATCGTCGGCCGGGGCCTGATGCTGCTTGCGGTGGCCAGCATCCAGGCCCCAGCGCGCGCCCGACGCCTGCAGCCAGCCGTGCAGGCGTTCGAATGCAGCCGCATCCAGACCCGAGGCCGACGCCAACGGTGCGCTGGCCAGCAGGTCGAGGATTTCATTGAGGCCGAAGCGCGATACCGGCAGGCCCAGCAACTGCACGAACACCTCGGCCAGCGGCTCACCCTGCAGCGGACTGGCATCGGCCAGCGCCCACGGAATATGCGCATCGTTGCCGCCACGGCCGCCGAACACCGATTCCAGGTAGGGCACGTAGGGATCGATATCCGGCGCCAGCACCGCGATCTCGCGCGGCTGCAGTGGCGGGTCGAAGCGCGGGTCTTCCAGCAGCGCGCGCAGCTGGTCGTGCAGCACCTGCATTTCGCGCAGGCGGGTGTGGCAGGCGTGGATCTGGATGCTGGGGTCGTCCACCCGCAGCGCGGCGCGCAACGGTGGCGAGGGCAGCGCGCGGCGGTGGAACAGGTCGGCCTGCAGGCGGTGCAGCAGGCTGTCACCAAGCCCGCCGTCATCCAGACCGGGCACGGCAATGCTTTCCGGGTCGACGTAGGCGGCGATTTCGCCGCTGGGATGCACCACTTCGTAATCGCCCAGCACCGCCATGAAGTCACGGCCCGCCTCGCCCCAGGCCTGCAGCAAGGGGTTCTCGCCGGCCTCGGTGCCGAATGGCTCGGCCAGGCCGCTGCGCAGCTTTTCCTTCAGCGTCTGCAGGTCACCCCAATAGGAACGGGTCGGGGTCGGCATATAGAAGTGCAGCGTGCCGACCCGCGCCTGGGTGGCGATCACCCGCAACACGTCCGGCGAGACGTTGAGCGTGGCGAAAGCGAACAGGCGTTGCGGCAGCCCCTGCGGCAAAGGCTGGTGCTCGCCTTCGAAACGGGCCAGGTAATCGTTGATGCGGCGTGCGCGGTAGTTCTGTCCACCGGCAATATGCCGCCACAGGATGGCCTGCGGGTCGTCCGGCTCGGCGCCGTCCTCCCAGCGCAGCAGCCAGTCGCGGCGCCAGGCCTGGTACTTCTCGAATACCCCGCCGAGCTCGGCTGCCAGCGCCCATGGGCGCAGCGGGTCGTTGCGGTCAAGGTAGGCACGCAGCCCGGCCATCGCCGGTTTCTGCATCAAACTGCTGTCGGTCAAGGCCCCATACAGACGCCAGTGCAGGCCGGTAGCACCAAGGTCATCGCGCTCGCCCGGCACATTGGCCTTCAGCGCCTTGGCGACGAACTCGCCGGGCGTCAGGAATTCCAGATTGGCGGAGACGCCGTACTCGGCGGCCAGGGTCGACTGCAGCCAGCGGCGCATCGCCACCTGCGGGATCAGCACGATATCGGCGGCCAGCAAGGACTGGCCGGGCGCCGGCTCGCGCAATGCGTGGGCCAGCAACTGGGCCAGCACGTCCAGGGCATTGGAGTGGTACAGGCGGAAATCGGGGGCGTTGCTCATCACACCATCTTGCCGCAGCAGCATCGCAGGGAGCGAGACATGAATGCATTGCGCACAATCCGGACCGGCTGACTCTCCCATCCCCTGCACACTGTGTTGCTGCCAACGCCTCAAGCTGTGCATGGCACTGTGCGCTGACAATGAGACAATACTGGACGGTCCAGTACGCTTATGTTCAGGCGCTGCTGGCAATCCTAGAACGTTGGTTTTCCGTTAAAGGCCCTCATGCCCTCAGCCCGGACTCCCTTGGTGCAGTTGTCCAACGTGCGAATCGATCGCGGCGGACGCACCATCCTGCGCGATGTTTCGCTGCAGGTACCGCGTGGCAGCATCACCGCGGTGCTCGGTCCTTCGGGCAGCGGCAAGTCGACCATGTTGGCGGCGCTGACCGGCGAGTTGCGGCCGGTATCCGGCACCGTGCAGCTGTTTGGTCAGAATATTCCGCACGGCAACCGTGACCTGCTGGAGATGCGCAAGAACGTCGGCGTGCTGCTGCAGGGCAATGGCCTGCTGACCGACCTGAGCGTGGCCGACAACGTGGCGCTGCCGCTGCGTGCGCATACCAAGCTGCCCGAGCCGGTGCTGCGCCGCCTGGTGCAGATGAAGCTGCACGCGGTTGGCCTGCTGGCCGCTGCCGATGCCTGGCCGCGCGAGTTGTCCGGCGGCATGGCGCGTCGCGTGGCGCTGGCCCGTGCATTGGCCCTGGACCCGCCGTTGATGATCTACGACGAGCCGCTGACCGGGCTGGACCCGATCGCCTCGGGCGTGATCATGAGCCTGATCCAGCGTTTGAACGACAGCCTCGGCCTGACCAGCATCATCGTCAGCCACCATGTGCATGAAACCCTGCCGATCAGCGATCAGGCCGTGGTGATCGCCAATGGCGGCATCGTGTTCTCCGGCACACCGGACGAACTGCAGGCCAGCACCGACCCGCTGGTGCGGCAGTTCCTGCACGGGCAGCCAGACGGTCCGATCCCGTTCGACGCGCCGACGCGCAACTACGGGCTGGAGAACGCGTGATGACAACCGTGCACGCGATGTTTGATACCTGCCCCCTCTCCCGCACAGCGGGAGAGGGCTGGGGTGAGGGCGCTTTTAAAGCACGTGGAGCAAAAGCTCCCCTCATCCGCCCTTCGGGCACCCCCGCCTTCGCGGGGGCAGGCCCTTCGTTCTCCCGCACGCGGGAGAAGGACGTGTCGTCCAGCGTGATCAGCGCTTCTGGAGCAGTTTCCTGATGCCCTTCACCTCCTCCATCCGCTCGCTGGGCCGTGCCGGGCTGTTCTCGCTGACGGTGCTGCGTGGCTCGCTGCCGACGCGTGACTTCCTGGCCGAACTGACCCGCGAGATCTACAAGATCGGTGCGCGTTCGCTGCCGATCATCGCCGTTGGCGGCGCCTTCGTCGGCCTGGTGCTGACCCTGCAGGGCTACCGCACGCTGACCACCTTTGGTGCCTCCGATGCGCTGTCCACCCTGCTCGGCCTGTCGCTGTACCGCGAGCTGGCACCGGTGCTGACCGCGCTGCTGTTCATCGGCCGCGCCGGCAGCTCGATCGCCGCCGAGCTCGGCCTGATGCGCGCCACCGACCAGATCAAGGCACTGGAGCTGATGGCCATCGACCCGATCGCCAAGGCGGTCGCGCCGCGCTTCTGGGCAGCGGTGCTGACCGTGCCGCTGCTGACCGGCATCTTCTGCTCGCTGGCCATTGCTGGCGGCTATTTCGAGGCCGTGCATGTGCTGGGCCAGGACAACGGCACCTTCTGGTCGGGGCTGCGCGGCAGCGTCGATTTCTGGGATGACTTCGCCGTGGCCCTGCTCAAGTCGGCGATCTTCGGCGGTACCGCGGCACTGGTAGCGGCATATGTCGGCTTCCACGCCGAGCCGACCATCGAAGGCACCTCGGTGGCCACCACCCGTGCGGTGGTGAACGCCTCGTTGCTGGTGCTGATGTTCAACTTCGTGCTGTCGGCGCTGCTGTTCCAATGATGCGAGTCGCTCGCAAGAGCCTGCACATCCACGTGCGGGAACCAAACAAAGAATCGAACAACCCGCTTCGCCTGGCGAAGCACCAGATGGATCAGGAGTGAGACACAACATGGCCATCCGTGGACCCAGACTCGAATTTTCCGTCGGCGCCTTCCTGCTGCTGGCCCTGGCCTCGCTGCTGGTGCTGGCCGTCGCCTCCACCAACCAGCGCTTCGGCACCGGCGGTGGCGGCTATGAACTGAAGGCCCGTTTCAGCCAGATCGGCCAGCTGCGCAAGCAGGCGCCAGTGAAGGTTGGCGGCGTGACCATCGGCCAAGTAGCTGACATTCAGCTGGACCCGATTAAATACGATTCCATCGTGACCTTGTCGCTGGACAGCAAGTTCAAGGACCTGCCTGCCGACACCTCGGCCGGCATCTTCACCAGCGGCCTGTTGGGCGAAAGCTATATCGGCCTGCAGCCAGGTGGTGATCCGGACGTATTGAAGTCCGGTGATGAAATCGTCTTCACCCAGCCGGCGGTAGACCTGCTGCAGCTGGTTGGCAAATACATGTTCAGCGGCGGCGGCAACACCGGCGCGGCTGCCAACGAACCCCCCGGCGCAGACGCGCCCGCTACGGAACCGCAACCATGAAAGTGAAACTGCTTACCGTCGTGCTCGCCTCTGCCCTGCTGGCCGCCGCACCGTCGGTCACGCTGGCGCAGGCACGCCCGGCCGCCACCGCCGCGCAGCCCTCGGCCGCCGCCCGCACCGTGCTGGATTCCAGCACCCGCATCATCAATTCGCTGCAGACCCGTCGCGCTGAATTCCGCGCCAATCCGGCAACGCTGCGCAGCTATATCGATGGCGAGCTGAGCCGCGCCTTCGACCGCGACTACGCCGCCCGCCTGGTACTGGGCGTGCACGGCCGCGGCGCCGCCGATGCCGACGTCAAGCTGTTCGCCGATGCCATGGCCGACAACCTGATGTCGCGTTACGGTTCGGCCCTGCTCGATATCCAGGGCAAGCCCAGCTTCCGCTACAAGAGCGAGCAGCCGTTGCCGGGCAACCGCGGCGTCAAGGTCTCCACCGAGCTGGTACGTGCCGGCAGCGAGCCGACCCCGGTCGAATACCTGATGCGCAATGTCGACGGCCAATGGAAGATCTTCGACGTGATGATCGAAGGCATCTCCTACGTGCAGACCTTCAAGAACCAGTTCGACGCGCCGCTGCGGCAGAAGTCGATCAAGCAGGTCGCCACCGAACTGCGCAGCGGCAGCATGCAGGCCAATGCGGGTCCGGCCGCTCCCCGTGGCAAGTAGCGCCACCTTCCGCACCGAGGGCGACACCCTGCTGCTGGCGGGCGTGATCAACCGTGAAGCGGTGGTTGCACTGTGGCCGCAGCTGACGCGCGCGCTGGCGCCTGTGCGTCAGCTCGACCTGGCTGCGGTTGAAGGCATCGACAGCGCCGGTCTGGCGCTGCTGGGTGAACTGGCCGCAGGTCTGCGGGCGCAAGGTGGCGGCAACGTCAGCGGCAGCCCGGCGGGTCTGGACGAACTGCGCGCAGCCTACCGGCTGTCACCGTCCCTCGATTTCAACGCCTCCTCGGCAGGAAGCTGACATGAAACTTTTCCGCACCCTCCTCCTCCTGCTCAGCGTGGCGATGCTTGCCGCCTGTGCTGGCAAGCCAGCGCGCGATGCACTGCCAGCGTCCACCGTGGTTGCACCGCAGGCCGCTGAGCAAACCGTCGACGCTGCAGCCGTCCCCGTGCAGGACGCTGCAGGCACCGCCACGGCCGACGGCACGCAGAGCACCGCAACTGCCAGCGACGACACCACGCCGACCGGGGCCGAAGACGACTTCGCTGCCCTGTATGGCGGCCCGGCGCCCAGCGCTGAAGGCGAGACTGCCGGGGCCGCTGCAGGCGTGACCTACGACCCGTGGGAGAAGTACAACCGCGGCGTGCACCGCTTCAACAATGCGGTCGACCGCGGCGTTGCGCGCCCGTTGGCCACGGCGTACACCAATGTCGTGCCGCAGTTCGCGCGTACTGGCGTCAGCAACTTCTTCAGCAACCTGCGCTCACCGCTGACCATGGTCAACCAGCTGCTGCAGGGCCACGCCGATGATGCCTGGGACACGCTGGGCCGCTTCCTGATGAACTCCACCTTCGGTATTGGCGGCCTGTTCGATCCGGCCAGCAAGGCAATGGTGCCCAAGCGCAGCGAAGACTTCGGTCAGACCCTGGGCACGTGGGGCTGGCGTCGTTCGCGTTACGTGGAGCTGCCGTTCTTCGGCCCGCGTACCGTGCGTGATGTGTTCGGCCTGGCCGGTGACATCCCGTTGTCGCCGATGCGCCAAATCGAGATGGACAAGGTCCGCATCGGCCTGCAGGGCCTGCAGCTGGTGGACATGCGTGCACAGCTGATGGCGGTGGATTCGCTGCGTGACACCGCGGTGGACGAATACGCATTGACCCGCGATGCCTGGCTGCAACGCCGCAACTACCAGATCGAGAAGGACCTGCGCCGCGACCGCAAGCATCAGGACGATGAGCAGACCACGATTCCGGTCGACGCAATGCCGATGCCGAACTGGGGCGACTGATCCTGGTTGCTGCTGGATGGCAAAAAGCCCGGGGAAACCCGGGCTTTTTGTTTAGCTTTTTGTAGGAGCGGCGTAAGCCGCGAAGCTGATGGATCAGCAGATTGCAGATTGATCCGTCGCGTCGGCAATGTCAGCTTCGCGGCTTATGCCGCTCCTACAACAACCGGGTGTTTACGCAGCCAACGCCGCGTCAATCGCCTTGCGCAGGCCTTCGTCATCGGCAGTGGTGTCCGGGGCGAAGCGGGCGACGACGGTGCCGTCCTTGCCGACCAGGAACTTCTCGAAGTTCCACAGCACGGCCGGGGCCGGATTGGCCTCGATGCCGAAACCGACCAGCTTCTCGCGCATCGGGCCTTCGCCGATGGCGACCGGCTGGGCAGCGGTCAGTTGCTGGTACAGCGGGTGGATGTCAGCACCGGCAACGCTGATCTTGGAGAACATCGGGAAGCTGATGTCATAGGTGAGCGCGCAGAACTGCTTGATCTCGTCTTCGCTGCCCGGCTCCTGGCCGTTGAAGTTGTTGGCCGGGAAACCCAGCACTTCAAGGCCGGCCTCCTTCTTTTCGCGGTAGAGCTTTTCCAGGCCTTCGTACTGCGGGGTGAGGCCGCACTTGGAAGCCGTGTTGACCAGCAGCAACACCTTGCCGCGGTAGTCGGCCAGCGAAGTCGGGGCACCGTCGATGGTGGTCAGCGCGGTGTCGTATACGGAAGCGGTCATGCGGTTGCCTGCTGTGGGATTGGGGAGCACGCAATCATAAGCGGCGCGGGTGGCGCTGGCACGACAGTCGTGCTGCAACACTGTGGTGCCGAGCCATGCTCGGCTGGCTAGCTGTTGGTAGTGCCGAGCCATGCTCGGCTGGCTAGCTGTTGGTAGTGCCGAGCCATGCTCGGCTGGGGCGTTACCGCTGGAGCCTCTGCCGAGCAT
>NZ_JBRREC010000050.1:0-33099 GCF_056760015.1 Stenotrophomonas sp. STEN029
CGCCCCCCCCCCCCCCCCCCCCCCCCCCCCGCGCCGGGGGGCCCCGGCGGGGCCTCGGCCGCCCCCGCCCCCCCCCCGCCCCGCTCCCCACCCCCCCCCCCCCCCCCCCCCCCCGCCCCCCCCCCACTACGGAACGGCGCTGGCCTCACTCATCGCCAAGCGATGATTCCTCACGCGGATCGGCCAGCAGGAAGGAATCATCACCCGCAGCGGAAGTAACCCGCGCGGTGCCGCCGTTGCGCAGTTCCCAGTGCCAACTCTCATAGCGGGTGGTGAGCGTGCCGCGCACATAGCAGGGCCCGAGCAGGAAAAAATCATGTTCCTGGCGCGGGGTGATCAATACGGCATGGCGGAAGAACACACGCAGCTGCTGCGCATCAGGTTTGAATCCATCGCATAGAAGCGCATCGCGCTCGTTGTCGACGCCACTGCCGGTAACCACGATGTTGGACAAAGCGCCCAGCGGGCCGGGGCGGGTTGCGCATGCGCCCAGTAGCAACACTCCCAGCAACAACAGGCTGCGGCCGATCAAGCGCGAAGTGCTCTTCATCAGGATGAAAGAAGGGGAAATTGCTTTCGTCACGGTGATGCACTCCCCTCGGTCTGCAACTGGTAGTGCCCCGGCGCACCCAGCGCCACATTGAACACACGCGGCTCCAGCGAATACGCATGAACCAGATTGAGCTGCAACGCTGCGTCGCTCAGCACGACAGTGCCGCTTCGGTTGGGACACGACCAGAAGCTGTCCGATGCTTCAGCCAAGGGCAGCCTTGCAACCATCGTGAAGGGTTGCCCGGAGGCCGGTACGCTCAGCCATTCAATCCAGACGCGGCAGGACACGTGCTCGAAGCCCACATTCTCCAGGCGCACCCGGTAGACCCCCTGCTGTTGCCCTGACTGCCAATGGCCGGCGGTGACGATGGCCAATGTGGCTGCTTCATCCTGGGTATCCGCCGCCGCAGCCGGTGCAACGGCAAGCAGCAACCACAGCAGCATGGAATGACTATTCATGTCAGGGATCGTCCTTGGGAATCGAATGCGTGCTTCAGGTTGGCGTGTACACGCCCACGAGCCGATGATAGCGAATCACGGACTGGAATCCGGTTGCCAGCGGGTGGTGGCATGGAAGAAGCCATGGCAGCGGTAGTTCGGCCCTTCGCAGGAGATCTGCGCGGTGACCCGTGTTGCGTCCTTGGCGAAGGTATAGCAGGCCACGGAAACTTCTCCGTTCACGCTCAAGATGGGCGCTGCAGATGGGCCGTAACGAAGCGAGAGCGCCTTCTCCAGTTGCTCACGGCAGGGATCAAAGACCAGTTCCGAGCTGAAAACCAGCTGTTCCAGGATGTGGTTTGGCGCTTCCGAACATGCCTGCACCAGTTCCGTCTCCATATCGAATTCCCGGCCCAGCGCGAAACCGTTGAGTAGAGGCATGTGGAGTCGAAGACCTGCAGTTCAAAGAGGGCAGGCCGAGTGTATTGGGCGAGGCCCAACTGCGAAAGCGCGCCAGATGGCAGCATGTAGTGCCGAACCACGCTTGGCAAGGGGCTTTCCAGGCAATCCACCCGTAGTGTGCAGGAGCGGCGTAGGCAACGAAGCCGGTAGAAAGGAACACCATTCGCTACAGCCGACTGATCATCTTCAACCGCACCTGCGCCGAAGCAACATCGTGTCGCTGCGCCGCCGTCGCACACAGATGATCCAGCAGCAGCTGCGGCTGCAACAGCATCGGATCTGCATCCTGCAGATGCACGGCCAGATGCCCCCACCAGAACGGGTGGCCATCCAGATAGACCTCATAGCCAACGATGTAGCGATGCGCATCCATCTCAGGTGCCTACATGCACGCGGTCGCCGACATCGCTGCAGCACAGGTGTTCAAGTGCCAGTTCCATGGCCAGTACATAGCTTTGCGCACAGTAGCCCTGGGCGATGCCAAGACGATGGCCAAGATGCTCCGGCAGGCAGGACTGCGGCGCGCCGCTGGTATCCTCGTGAACTTCCACGTAGGCGTTGCGTAGGCGAGGCAGCAGTCGCTGCAAGCGCTGGCTGTGCACGCAGGCCGCTGGTGCAAGCAGGATCACGTCGTCCTGGTTGTGGTCGGCAGCGCATAGCGCGTCCAACAGCTCCTGCTCGGAATGGCAGTTGCGTTGCGCGACGCTGATGCCGACATCGAGTGCGCGATGCACCAATGCATTCATGACTTGACGTGGCAGCGGCACGGCAGCTTGCAGCAGTGCATCACAGGCATCGGGCCCACGTACGATGAAGATCGCCATGGCTCAGCCACCTTTTCCATTGCTGAGCAGGCGTGTGGCAATGGCCAGCGACAGATGTCGCGCCTCATCGGTACCAGTGCTGCAGACCACCACCGCAGTTGCAGCGTGGTGCGGATGCAGATGGGTCTCCAGCGTATCGGCATCATCGCTGGCGATTTCGATGTACGGTGCCGACAGGGCGTCCAGGGCGTTGCATACGCTGCGGCCGTGCAGCGTCCATTGCGCCGCGTCGGCTGCGCTGTTCTCGATCAGCACCCAGCTCGGCGCATGCTGCCGTGCGTGCTGCAGGCATTGGGCCAAAGCGGGCAATGAGGCGCAGTACAGGCATTGCAGCGGCTGCCCTGCGAGCTGTGCAGGCAGGAAGGATGCATCCGGCATTGGCTTCTGGGTGTGCCGGATCAGTAAAACGCTCATGTAGCACCATGTTCAAGCGCCGTGCGGCGCGGTGGTGCCACGATGCGCTGCAGCCGCGTCAAATCGCGATGGTGGCTGGGCGTGGCGGCGTAAAGTCTGCGTAGCAAGTGCGTGGACCGGGCGCCGGCACCACGGGGAACTTCGGCCGCCTTGGACGGTCAATTCGGCTTGACCCCGGAGTTGGTGATCAGCCATGAATGAGACTGCGTCCCTTGCATCGCCCCATCCCGTGCTGGCCTGGCTGCGACGCGAAGCCTTCCCTTTGGCGGTGATGTTGCTGCTGCTGTTTGCTGCCCGCGACAGCCTGGCCAACCACTACCAGGTGCCCAGTGGCTCGATGCAGCCGACCCTGCAACCGGGTGACCGGGTAGTGGTGGATATGCGTGCGTACGGCCTGCGCGTTCCCTTCACGGATGTACGGCTGTTGGCGGGGCAGGCACCGCAGCGCGGTGACGTGGCGGTGTTCGATTCGCCGGCCGATGGCACGCGCCTGATCAAGCGCGTGGTTGCCGTGGCTGGCGACCGTGTGCAGCTGCACGACGGCTATCTGTCCATCAACGAGCAGCCACTGCGTCAGGACGTGGCGCAGGAGTTGTTCGGCAGCAAGCAGGTGCAGCTGGACCTGCGTGATGGCGGTGGCCCGGACATCAATGGCATCACCATTCCAGCTGGCAAGCTGCTGGTGGTGGGTGATCATCGTGGTAACAGCTTCGATGGCCGTTTCTTTGGTTTGGTGGATGCCGATACGGTGTATGGCAAGGCAGTGGCGGTGTATTGGCGACGCGGTGATGGGCCGGAGTGGCGGCGTTTGTAAGTGGCGATGGCGATGAAGAAACCGGCACGGAGACGTGCCGTTTTTTTTGCCTTTGTTTTTGTTTTTTTTTTTGGGAGCGGCGTAAGCCGCGAAGCTGACGGCGCCGGCAAGCTGCATGGATGCAGTGGCACGTGGATGGGTGGCTGTACCGATATCGGCTTCGCGGCTTACGCCGCTCCTACAAAATCCGGATATTGGTACGACCAATTATCCTTACTAACCCTATGGTCTAATAGGATCTTCGCGAAAACGGCGATTCAATCGCGGTTCGTTGGTCAGACAGATTGAATATTGGTAATACCAATATTCGCGACCGCCGCCACGCCACCTGCGGGTGGGCCGCCTTTCGCCTTTGACGAGAACCTGCATGCAGCCCTGGGAACAACTGTACGACCCCGCTGGCAACCTCTGGCTGTCCAGCCTGATCGCGCTGTTGCCGATCGCTTTCTTCTTCGTTGCCCTGGCCGTGCTGCGCATGAAGGGCTGGCTGGCCGGCACCATCACCGTCGCCATCGCGCTGGCCGTTGCACTGCTGTTCTATCGCATGCCGGTGTCGCAGGCCTTGGGTGCAGCCGGTTTCGGCTTCCTGTACGGGCTGTGGCCGATTGCCTGGATCATCATCGGCGCGGTGTTCCTGTACAAGGTGTCGGTCAAGACTGGCCAGTTCGCGATCATCCGTGCCTCGATCCTGTCGGTGACCGAAGACCAGCGCCTGCAGATGCTGATGGTCGGCTTCGCCTTCGGTGCCTTCCTTGAAGGTGCCGCAGGTTTTGGCGCACCGGTGGCGATCACCGCCGCGTTGCTGGTCGGGCTGGGCTTCAAGCCGCTGTATGCCGCTGGCCTGTGCCTGATCGTCAACACCGCGCCGGTGGCTTTCGGTGCGATGGGCATTCCGATCATCGTCGCCGGTCAGGTCACCGGCCTGGATGCGTTCGAGATCGGGCAGATGGCCGGCCGCCAGCTGCCGTTCCTGACCATCATCGTGCTGTTCTGGATCATGGCCATCATGGATGGCTGGCGCGGCATCAAGGAAACCTGGCCGGCGGTGCTGGTTGCCGGTGGTTCCTTCGCCATCGCGCAGTACCTGACCTCCAATTTCATCGGCCCTGAACTGCCGGATATCACTGCCTCGCTGGCATCGCTGGTGTGCCTGACGCTGTTCCTGCGTCGCTGGCAACCCAAGCGCATCTTCCGCTTTGAAACCGAAGCCAATGCTGACGTTGCCGCGCAGGCATCGGCCGCACCGCGTTACAGTGCCGGCCAGATCGCCAAGGCGTGGTCGCCGTTCCTGATCCTCACCGCGATGGTCACGCTGTGGAGCATCAAGCCGTTCAAGGCCTTGTTCGCCCCCGGTGGCCCGCTGGAGAGCTGGGTGCTGAAGCTGCCGGTACCGGGCCTGGACCAGCTGGTGCAGAAGATGCCGCCGATCGTGAACGCGCCTACCGCTTACGAGGCCGTGTACAAGTTTGATGCCATCTCGGCTACCGGCACCGCGATCATGCTGGCGGCGGTGATCGCCATCATCTACCTGCGCATGCCGGTACGTGCGGCGGTGCGCACCTTTGCTGAGACCGTCAATGAACTGAAGATGCCGATCTATTCCATCGGCATGGTGCTGGCCTTCGCTTTCATCGCCAATTACTCCGGCTTGTCGGCGACATTGGCGCTGGCGCTTGCACATACCGGCAAGGCCTTCACGTTCTTCTCGCCGTTCCTGGGCTGGCTGGGTGTATTCCTGACCGGTTCGGATACCTCGTCCAATGCCTTGTTCTCGGCCTTGCAGGCGACCACCGCGCAGCAGATCGGTGTGTCCGAGGTGTTGCTGGTTGCGGCCAATACCACCGGCGGCGTCACCGGCAAGATGATCTCGCCGCAGTCCATCGCCATCGCCTGTGCGGCGGTGGGCCTGGCCGGCAAGGAATCTGACCTGTTCCGCTTCACCGTCAAGCACAGCCTGATCTTCACGGTAATGGTCGGCCTGATCACCACCGCGCAGGCCTATTGGCTGACCTGGATGATTCCCTGAGCCATGGCCGCGCGCATCCGCCAACGCAGTGCAGCTTCGGGCCACAATGTCGGCATGAGTACGCAACGTATTTCCGACAAGGTGGCCGCGCAGCTGCGCGTGCTGGTGGACGAACAACAACTGCAGCCGGGTGACCGGCTGCCTTCCGAGCGCGCACTGGCGGTGCAGCTCGGGGTCTCGCGCACGGCGCTGCGTGAGGCGATTGCCCAGCTTGGCAGCCAGGGCCTGCTGGTGGCGCGGGTCGGCGGCGGCACCTATGTGGCTGAGCCGGCTGCACGTGCGCGGCAGGCCTTGGATGAACCGCTGGTGCCGTATCTGCCGCTGTTCCAGGGTGATCCGGAATACCGTTTCGACGTGCTGGAAATCCGCCATGCGCTGGAAGGCGCAACCGCGTGGCATGCGGCGTTGCGGGCTACCGATGACGACCGCGCACGCATCGCGCAGGCTTTCCAGACCATGATGGACGCGCATGGCAAGGATGATCCGGCCGGCGAAGCGCGCGCCGATGCCGCCTTCCATCTGTCCATCGCCGAGGCCTCGCACAATCTGGTGCTGCTGCAGGTGATGCGCGGCCTGTTCGAGCTACTACAGACCAATATTTCGCAGAGCCGCGAGAAGCTCTACACCGCATCGACAACGTTTTCCCCTCTGTCTGACCAGCACCGCGAAATGATGGACGCGGTACTGGCCGGCGACCCCGAGCGTGCGCGTGCCGCAGCGCATACCCATCTTGAGTTCGTGCACACGACCCTGCGCACGCTCGATGAAGACGAAGCGCGGCGTGCCCGCGCTTCGCGGCTTCCTTCTCCCCACGGTTGACCCATGATCATCTCCGCCTCCACCGATTACCGTGCGGCCGCGCAGCGTCGTCTGCCGCCGTTCCTGTTCCACTACATCGATGGCGGCGCGTATGCCGAACACACGCTCAAACGTAATGTTTCCGATCTGTCCGACATCGCGCTGCGCCAGCGCATCCTGCGCGACATGTCCGAGCTCAGCCTGGAAACCGAGTTGTTCGGCGAAAAACTGGCAATGCCGGTTGCGCTGGCACCGGTCGGCCTGACCGGCATGTATGCGCGCCGCGGTGAAGTGCAGGCGGCGCGTGCGGCGGACAGCCGCGGCGTTCCGTTCACGCTGTCGACGGTGTCGGTGTGCCCGATCGAGGAAGTGGCACCGGCGATCAAGCGACCGATGTGGTTCCAGCTGTACGTGCTGCGCGACCGCGGTTTCATGCGCAACGCATTGGAGCGCGCGCAGGCCGCCGGCGTCACCACGCTGGTGTTCACCGTCGACATGCCGGTGCCGGGCGCGCGCTACCGCGATGCGCACTCGGGCATGAGTGGCCCGAATGCCGGCATGCGCCGCATCGGCCAGGCGATGACCCATCCGCGTTGGGCCTGGGACGTTGGCCTGTTCGGCCGTCCGCATGACCTGGGCAACATCTCCGCCTATCGCGGCAGCCCGACAGGGTTGGAGGATTACATCGGTTGGCTGGGCAACAACTTCGACCCGTCGATCTCGTGGAAGGACCTGGAATGGATCCGCGAGTTCTGGAAAGGCCCGATGGTGATCAAGGGCATTCTCGATCCGGATGATGCACGCGATGCGGTGCGTTTTGGCGCCGATGGCATCGTGGTTTCCAATCACGGCGGCCGCCAGCTGGATGGCGTGCTGTCCACCGCACGTGCCTTGCCGGCGATTGCAGACGCGGTGCAGGGCGATCTGAAGATCCTCGCCGACTCGGGCATCCGTACCGGTCTGGATGTGGTGCGCATGCTTGCACTCGGCGCGGACAGCGTGCTGCTCGGCCGTGCCTTCGTCTACGCGCTTGCCGCACAGGGCGAGGCTGGGGTGGCCAACCTGCTGGACCTGATCGCCAAGGAAATGCGCGTGGCGATGACGCTGACCGGCGCACGTAGCATTGCCGATATCAGCCGCGACTCGCTGGTCAACCTGGCATGAGTGCGAACGAGGCACTGCTGGCGCAGTTGCGCGCTGCCGTTGGTGACGCCCATGTATTGACTGGCGACAAGGCAACCCGGCGCTTCCGCAAGGGCTACCGCTTTGGCGATGGCGCTGTGCTGGCGGTGGTGCGGCCGGGGAGCCTGCTGGAGATGTGGCGCGCCTTGCAGGCAGCGGTGCAGGGCGGGGCGGCGATCATCCTGCAGGCGGCCAATACCGGTTTGACCGGTGGCTCGACGCCGGATGGCAACGACTATGGTCGGCCGATCGTGCTGATCAGCACGCTGCGGCTGACCGGCGTGCAACTGCTCGATGAAGGGCGGCAGGTGCTGTGCCTGCCCGGTGCCACCTTGGATCGACTCGAACAAACCCTGGCGCCATTGGGGCGTGAGCCGCATTCGGTGATTGGTTCCTCGTGCATCGGTGCCTCGGTGCTGGGCGGTGTCTGCAACAACTCCGGTGGCTCGCTGGTGCGGCGTGGTCCGGCCTACACCGAAATGGCGCTGTACGCGCAGGTGGATGGCGAAGGCCACCTGCAGCTGGTTAACCATCTTGGCATCGCCCTCGGCGATACGCCGGAGGAAATCCTGCAGTGCCTGCAGGCCGGCGACTACCAGCCCGCCGATGTGCGCGTTGATGGCGAGCGCGCCGGTTCCGATCCGCGCTATGCCGAGCAGGTGCGGCAGGTGGACGCGGCAACGCCCGCGCGTTTCAACGCCGATCCCAGCCGTCATTACGAAGCCGCGGGTTCGGCCGGCAAACTGGCCGTATTCGCGGTGCGCCTGGACACCTTCGCCAAGGAAGCGGCCGAGGTGTTCTATATCGGCAGCAACAGCACCGAAAGCCTTACCGCGATCCGCCGCCAGCTGTTGACCGGCTTCGAGCGCCTGCCGATTTCCGGTGAGTACATCCATCGCGTCGCCTATGACATCGGTGAGCGCTACGGCAAGGACACCTTCCTGCTGATCGACAAGCTGGGCACGGCACGGGTACCGGCGGCATTCGCCTTGAAGAGCCGGGTTGATGGCTGGTTCGAGCGGCTGGGCCTGCGTGGCGTCACCGATCACGCGATGCAGCTGCTGACCGGGCTGTTGCCTTCGCACCTGCCCAAGCGCATGGGCGAGTTCCGCCAGCGTTATGAGCACCATTTGCTGGTCAAGGTTTCCGCACAGGATGCGGCAGCGACCGAGCAGTGGTTGCGCGGCTTCTTCGCCGGGCATGAAGGCGACTACTTCCATTGCACGCCGGATGAAGGTCGCAAGGCCTTCCTGCACAGGTTCGCAGTGGCTGGCGCGGCGGTGCGCTATCGCGAAGTGCATCGTGCGCAGGTACAGGACATCGTCGCACTGGATATCGCCCTGCGCCGCGACGACCGCGCGTGGTTCGAGCAGTTGCCGGCCGAGTTGGATGCGCGCTTGCTGCACAAACTCTATTACGGTCACTTCCTGTGCCATGTATTCCACCAGGACTACATCGCCCGCAAGGGTGAAGACCCGATGGCGATCGAACACGCCATGTGGAAGCTGCTGGACGAACGCGGTGCCGAGTACCCGGCCGAGCACAACGTCGGTCACCTGTATCCGGCCAAGCCGGCGCTGGCGCAGTTCTACCAGCAGCTGGACCCGAGCAATACTTTCAACCCGGGCATTGGCCAGACCAGCAAGCAGCCGGGCTGGAAGGGCTGCGATTGCAGCGGGCATTGAGGCGCTTGCGTTTGTAGGAGCGGCGTAAGCCGCGAAGCCGGTGCCGGTCGGGATAGCCAGCTTCGCGGCTTATGCCGCTCCTACAGTCGCCTCAATCAATATTTTGCAGATATCAATCCGTACACAGCAGGTTATGGATCGACTCGATCCGCAGGTTCAAGCTTCCCGCATCTCCGATAAACCGGCCTGCCGCTACAGGCCAGGAAACAATGCAATCCGGACCCGGCAACACGCCAGCCTGCAACGAATCGCTGGCCCCGATCATCGCGTCGAGCATGGCAGCCGAACATCCCCACATCCGCCAGGGCACACCTGAGTTCCGGCGCGCGGTGCTGGCCTTGTTCATGGCCGGCTTCGCTACTTTTGGCGTGCTGTACTGCGTGCAGCCGCTGCTGCCGGGCTTCAGCAGCCACTTCGGCATAAGTGCTGGCAACAGCGCCTTGGCCTTGTCGGCGAGCACCGGCGTGTTGGCGGTTGCGATGCTGGTGGCGGGCATGGTTTCCGACCGCATCGGCAGGCGCCCGGTGATGGTGGCGTCGCTGCTCACTTCTGCGTTGCTCACCCTGGCTACCGCACTGACCGATGACTGGAACACCCTGCTGCTGCTGCGCACCCTGCTTGGCCTGAGCCTGAGCGGCGTGCCGGCCGTGGCCATGACCTGGCTGGTCGAGGAAATGGACAGCCGCTCGCTGGGTTTGGCGATGGGCCTGTATATCGGCGGCAACGCGGTGGGTGGCATGAGCGGGCGCTTGATTGCCGGTGTGGTGGCCGACCATTGGGGTTGGCGCGCAGGTATCGCCGCGGTTGGCGTGATTGCGTTGTTGGCGAGCGTGGCGCTGTGGACACAGCTGCCGGCATCGCGCCACTTCCGCGCCAAGCGTGCCGAGCCGATGCAGCTGCCGGCGCGCTTTGCCGGGCTGTTCCGCGATGCAGCGTTGCCGTGGTTGTTTGCCTGCGGCTTCCTGCTGCTGGGCGTGTTCGTGACCTTGTACAACTTCCTTGGCTATCACCTGCTGGCGCCGCCGTATGGCTTGAGCCAGACCGTGGTCGGACTGATCTTCACCGTGTATCTGGTGGGCAGCGTCAGTTCGGCGTGGATGGGGCAGCTTGCCAATCGCCTGGGACGAGGACCGGTGCTGGCCCTTTCATTCGGCTTGGTGCTGGTGGGCATCGTGCTGCTGGCGATGCCGTGGTTGCCTGCGATGGCCATGGGTATCGCGCTGGCGACGTTCGGGTTCTTTGGTGGCCATTCGGTGGCCAGCAGCTGGGTGGGTGTGCGCGCAGGTGCACTGCGTGCTGAAGCGTCGGCCTTGTATCTGTTTTCATACTACCTGGGCTCCAGCGTATTGGGCGCCGTGGGTGGTGTGTTCTATACGCACTGGGGTTGGGCCGGTGTCTGCGTTTTCTGCTTGATGCTGACGTTGGCGGGTGTCGGTGCGGCCTGGCGTTTGTGGCGTCGGCTGGAAGGGGAGGCTGGTTTGGTTTTGGTTGAGGCGAAGGGCTGAGAGCTAGCAGCTAGAAGCAAAAAGCACCCCTCCCCAACCCTCCCCTTGCCTGCGGCAAAGGGAGGGAGCCGAGCTTCGCCCCCTCCCTTGCGCGTAGCGCAGGGGAGGGTTGGGGAGGGGTGTTTGTGCTGTTGCTCTTTGCTCCGGCTTTCTTCAGCCCGCCACTTCCCGCTTCAACAACGCAATGAACTGCCGCAACAACGGCGTCACCGCTTCACGCCGCCATGCCAACTGGATCTCGGATGCCGCGCCTCGATCGGCCAGTTCCACAAAGCACGCGCCCTCCACCTGGATGTGGCTGCATGAGGCCGGCAGTACGCATACGCCAAGCCCGGCAGCGACCAGACTGATCAAGGTCGATGACTCACCGGCTTCCTGCACGATGCGCGGGCTGAAGCCGGCATTGCGGCACAGGGTGATCACATGGTCGTGGATGCCTGCACCCGAATCGCGTGAGAAGCCGACAAACGGGTCGAGTGCGAATTGCTTCAACGACAAACGTACCGTTGCCGGGTCCTTGCCGCGCAGCGCCGGGTGGCTTGCATGCACGACCAGTGCCAAGGGATCGTCGAACAGGTGCTGTGCAACCAGTTCGTCCGGCAGCACGCGCTTGCGGATGATGCCCACGTCCAATTCGTCGGCAAGCAGGGCATCGATCTGGCGCAGGCTGTTCATTTCGCGCAGCTGCATCTGCACCTGTGGGTGCTGCTGCCGGTAAGCGTAGATCGCGCGCGGGATCTGCGGTGACAGCGGTGTCGCACGGGTCAGGCCGATGCGCAGCTCGCCGCTTTCGCCGCGTTGTGCGCGCTGCACACTGTCGACTGCCTTGTCCATGCGCTGCAGGATGTCGCGGGCTTGTTCCAGCAGTACTTCGCCTGCGGGCGTGAGCTGCACGCGGCGGTGGCTGCGCACGAACAACTGTGCATCAAGCAGGGTTTCCAGTTGCCGGATCTGTTGGCTGAGCGGCGGTTGCGACATGCCCAGGCGCTCGGCGGCACGGCCGAAGTGCAAGGTATCGGCGACGGCCAGGAAATAGCGCAGGTGGCGGAGTTCCAGGGACATTGGAGCAGTCTAGGCTGCGAAGGCATTGGCGACCAACTATGCACGCGTCATCCCCGCGCAGGCGGGGATCGCTCTTTGCTGGCTGTGTGAGACCAGGGCAAGGGCAGAGGCAAGAACAGAGGCAACAGCGATGACCCAACATACGTTGGTTGAGAGCCCCGCCTGCACGGGAATGACGGCATCAAAGCCAAAAGCCAAAAGCCAAAAGCCAAAGAACCTACCGCTCCGAATGCCCGGTATCGTCGTACTGCCGCGGTGCAAACAGATCCGGCTGGATCAACTCCACAAACGCCCTGGCCTGCGGCGACAACACCTTGCCTCGCCGCACCACCACGCCGTAGCTGCGCGAGGGGAAGTAATCGCTCATCGCCCGCGTCGCCAGCTTGTCGCGGTCGCTGTCGTTCAGGCACAGGGCAGTGACGATGCTGATGCCCATGCCCATTGCCACGTACTGCTTGATCACCTCCCAGCCGCCCACTTCCAGCGCCACCGTGTAGGGCACGCGGTGCTGCTGGAACACCAGGTCGACCAGTCGCCAGGTGATCTGCCGGCGCGGCGGCAGGATCAGCGGCCACGGCGACAGGTCTTCCAGCGTCAGGTTCTTTTTCTTCGCCAGCGGGTGGTCGGGCGGGGTGATCAGCACCTGCTCGAAACGGTAGACCGGGGCGTAGCTGAGGTCGGCCGGCACATCCATCATCGAGCCGATGGCCAGGTCGGCGGCGTCGCTGCGCAGCAGGTCGGTGCCGTCGGCACTGATCGCGTTGTGCAGGGTCAGGCGCACATCCGGGTGCTGCTGACGAAAGTTTTCGACGATCTTCGGCAAGAGATACAGGATGGTCGAAGAATTTGCGGCGATATTCAGCTCGCCCGCATCCAACCCGCTGACCTTCTCGCGGAAACGCGGCAGCAGCCCGTCCAGGCTTTCCACCAGCGGCTGCGCCATGTCGTACAGCAGCTGGCCCTCGCGGGTAGGCACGAGCCGACGCCCGCTGCGCTCGAACAGCACGACTCCCAACTCCCGTTCCAGCGCCTGCAGTTGCAGGCTCACCGCCGGTTGGCTGACAAAAAGCGCTTCCGAAGCACGCGAAACCGAGCCCAGGCGCACCGTCTGCAGGAACGCCCGCAGCGGCTTGAGCCGATCAGACTTGTAGGAAAAACGCGGGGTTACGGGTGGCTTGGTGGGCATCTTGAAGCCAGTATTAGCACAACTTATAGATAACATTGCAAAAACTGTTTTGTTAAATACCTCCCTGCGACGGCACGTTGGAGTCCCCGACATACGCAGGAACCTCCGATGTCCGCCGTCGCCCACGCAGTCGTTGCCCAGCAGTCCGCCCCCCGCCCGACCCCGGGCATCACCCTGACCACCCAGCTGGCCGGCCAGTCCGCGCTGCTGCCGGCCGGCGTGCTGGGCCTGCTCGTATCGCTGCACCGTGCGGTCGAGCCGGGCCGGCAGGCGCGGCTGGTGGCCCGCCGCGAGCGCCAGGCCTTCTTCGACCAGGGCGGCCTGCCGGATTTCCGCGCCGACACCCGTGCCATCCGCGAGGAGGACTGGAGCGTGGCGCCGATCCCGGCCGCGCTGCAGGACCGCCGTGTCGAGATCACCGGCCCGACCGATCCGAAGATGGTCATCAATGCGCTGAACTCCGGTGCCAAGGTGTTCATGGCCGACTTCGAGGATTCGACCTCGCCGACCTGGCGCAATGTGCTGGCCGGGCAGCAGACGATGAAGGCGGCGGTGCGCGGCGATCTGGACTTCACCGCGCCGGCCACCGCCAAGGGTCCGGGCAAGCACTACACGCTGCGTCCGTTCGAAGAGCAGGCGGTGCTGATCGTGCGCCCGCGCGGCTGGCACCTGGACGAGAAGCACGTGCTGATCGACGGCCAGCCGATTGCCGGCGGCCTGTTCGATGCGGCCCTGTTCGCCTTCCACAACGCGCAGACCCTGATGGACAAGGACCGCGGCCCCTATTTCTACCTGCCCAAGCTGCAGTCAATGGAAGAGGCGGCGCTGTGGGAGACCGCGCTGTCGCACATCGAAGGCATGCTTGGCCTGCCGCATGGGCAGATCAAGGTCACCGTGCTGATCGAGACGCTGCCGGCGGTGTTCGAGATGGACGAGATCCTGTACGTGTTGCGTGATCGCATCGTCGGCCTGAACTGCGGTCGCTGGGATTACATTTTTTCCTACCTGAAGACCTTCCGCCGCCACGGCGACAAGGTGCTGCCGGAGCGCGGGCAGGTGACGATGACCCAGCCGTTCCTGAAGGCGTATTCGGAACTGCTGATCAAGACCTGCCACCGCCGTGGCGCGCATGCGATGGGCGGCATGGCCGCGCAGATCCCGATCAACCACGACGCCGCCGCCAACGAGCAGGCGATGGCGCGGGTGCGCGCCGACAAGCTGCGCGAAGTCACCGCCGGCCACGATGGCACCTGGGTGGCGCACCCGGCGCTGATCCCGGTGGCGCGCGCCATCTTCGACGAGCACATGTCCGGCCCCAACCAGCACCACGTGCTGCGCCGTGATGTGCAGGCCAACCGCGATGAACTGATCGCGCCCTGCAGCGGCACGGTTACCCGCGCCGGCTTCGAGAACAACGTCGAAGTCTGCGTGCGTTACCTGGCCGCCTGGCTGGACGGCAACGGCTGCGTGCCTATCCACAACCTGATGGAAGACGCCGCCACCGCCGAGATCAGCCGTAGCCAGATCTGGCAGTGGCTGCATGCCGGCAACCAGCACCTGGATGACGGCACCGCGATCGATTTCGCGCTGCTCGCCAGCACCCTGCGCTCGCTTCCGACGCGCCTTGGCGATACCTCCGCACTGCCTGGTGGCAGCCGCATCACCCAGGCCATCGGCCTGCTCGACCAGCTCAGCCGCGCCGACGAGCTGACCGACTTCCTGACCCTGCCTGCCTACCGGCAGATCGATTGACCCTTCCCCTTACGCAAGCACGACTTTTCGAGGACAGCACGATGAGCAGCTACCAGCAACAGATCGCCGCCCTGCAGCAGGACTGGGATACCAACCCGCGTTGGAAAGGTTTGAAGCGGACTTACAGCGCCGCCGACGTGGTGCGCCTGCGCGGCAGCGTGCAGCCGGAGTACACCCTGGCCAAGCGCGGCGCCGAGCGCCTGTGGGAACTGGTCAATGGCGGCTCGAAGAAGGGCTACGTCAACGCCTTCGGTGCGATCAGCGCCGGCCAGGCTATGCAGCAGGCCAAGGCTGGTTTGGAAGCGGTGTACCTGTCCGGTTGGCAGGTGGCTGCCGACGGCAATACCTCCGAGACCATGTACCCGGACCAGTCGCTGTATGCCTACGATTCGGTGCCGACCATGGTCCGCCGCATCAACAACACCTTCCAGCGCGCCGACGAAATCCAGTGGAAGAACATCATCGACGGCAAGGTCAAGGCCGAGGATGCGATCGACTTCTTCCTGCCCATCGTCGCCGATGGCGAGGCCGGATTCGGTGGCGTGTTGAACGCCTACGAGTTGATGAAGAACATGATCGTCGCCGGCGCCGCCGCGGTGCATTTCGAGGACCAGCTGGCGGCGGTGAAGAAGTGCGGCCACATGGGCGGCAAGGTGTTGGTGCCGACCCAGGAGGCGATCCAGAAGTTGTCCGCCGCGCGCCTGGCGGCGGACGTGCTGGGTGTGCCGACCATCGTGCTGGCCCGCACCGATGCCGAAGCCGCCAACCTGCTGACCAGCGACTTCGACCCCAATGACGCGCCGTTCGTCACCGGCCAGCGCACCGCCGAGGGCTTCTACCGGGTGAAGAACGGCCTGGAGCAGGCGATCAGCCGCGGCGTCGCCTACGCCCCGCACGCCGACCTGGTGTGGTGCGAGACCGGCACCCCGGACCTGGGCTTCGCCCGCGAGTTCGCCCAGGCCGTGCATGCTGCCAGCCCCGGCAAGCTGCTGTCCTACAACTGCTCGCCCTCGTTCAACTGGAAGAAGAACCTGGACGACAAGACCATCGCCAGGTTCCAGGACGAGCTGGCCGCGCTGGGCTACAAGTACCAGTTCATCACCCTGGCCGGCATCCACATCAACTGGTTCAACACCTTCAAGTTTGCCCACGACTACGCCCGTGGCGAAGGTATGCGCCACTACGTGGAGCAGGTGCAGGAGCCGGAATTCGCTGCCCGTGAAAAGGGTTACACCTTCGTCTCGCACCAACAGGAAGTGGGCGCCGGTTACTTCGATGATGTGACCACGGTGATCCAGGGCGGCGCCTCCAGTGTGACCGCGCTGACCGGTTCCACCGAGGAAGAGCAGTTCCAGACTGAAGTCGCTGCCTGAGGGCGCTGGCCAGGTCGTTTCCAAGGGGCTCTTACGAGCCCCTTCTTTTTTTTGGGCTTGACCCTGTATTAAACGGTGTGGCGGATCACAAAACCGATAATTTTGATGATAGGCTCGCGAGATTACTCGTCTGAGATGGGCGAGCAGTCCATGAGGCAGGGAATGAGCGGCATGGCAACAGGGGGGTCAGCACTGGAGTCCGAGCTTTCCGTCGCTACGTCGGCGGGGGGGGCGGTGCTGCGTGCGCAGTTGTCCCCGGTGGAGTTCGCGCTGTTCTCCGAATTCGGTGTTCGCCGCACCCTGCAGGCTGAACAGGTGCTGTTCCGCCGTGGCGACCTGGGCAGCTCGATGTTCATCATTGTCAGCGGCACCGTAAGCCTGGATTTCGGTGCCGGGCTGGCACCCAAGCCGATGGGCTGCAACGACTTCTTTGGTGAGCTTGGCCTGTTGATCGAACGCCACCCGCGTTCCTGCGATGCGCGTGCCAACTGCGACAGCGTGTTGCTGGAGATCACCCACGAAAATTTCCATCGCCTGATCGACCAGGACCCGGCGATGGTGGTGTTCTTCCTGCGTCGCACCCTGTCGCGGGTGGTGTCCAGCGAACAGCGCCTGATCTCCCAGCTGAGCCGTCGCAACCACGAGTTGGAAACCGCGCTCGGCAACCTCTACAGCGCCAACCACGAGCTGCACCACACCCGCGAGCTGGTCTACAGCGATGATCTGACCGGGCTCAGCAACCGCCGCGCGCTGACTGCCTATCTGCAGAAGTCACACCGCTCCGGTCATCGCCCGCAGGGGCTGTTGCTGCTCGACTGCGATGACTTCAAGGGCTTGAACGACTCTTACGGGCATCTTGCCGGTGACCACGCGTTGCAATGCTTCGGTCGCATCCTCGCCTCGGTGACCGGGAAGGACGATATCGCCTGCCGTCTTGGTGGCGACGAGTTCTGCGTATTGCTGATGAAGGCCGACGCCGAGAGCCTTCCGCGCACCGCCGAATTCGTGCTCGAAGCCATGCGCCACCTGATTGCCTATCCCGGTGCGGCGGTTGGTGCCTGTTCGCTGAGCGTCGGCATGGTGTTGATCGATCAGGATCACCATTGGAACGACGCTTATTCGCGCGCGGATCAAGCGCTGTACATGGCAAAGCGCGCCGGTGGCAATCGTGCGCAGTGGTTCCAGGAAGAATCCGTCGAACTCGAATTTTTCGGTGTAGACCATGTCCAGCGAGACTGACCCCTCCTCATCCGATCGCCAGCTCAAGACGCTGGTGTTGACCGACCTGTGTGACTCGGTGGCATTGACCGCGCGGATCGGTGATACGGCGGCGGCCGAATTGTTTCGCAGCCTGGATGTGCGTGTATTGCAGTTGCTGCAGCGCTGGACGGGACGCCTGATCGATCGTTCCGATGGAATGCTGTTGCTGTTCGATGTGCCTGCACATGGATTGGGCTTTGCGCTGGATTACCTGGATCTGCTGGCCGAGGTCGGCAAAGAGCGGGAGCTGCCATTGCAGGCGCGGGTTGGCATCCATGTCGGCGACGTATTGTTCTGGCGGAACGATGAAGAAGCGGTGGCCGCCGGTGCCAAGCCCTTGGATGTGGAAGGCGTGGCCAAGCCTACCGCTGCGCGCCTGATGGCCTTGGCGCGGCCGAACCAGATCCTGCTGTCGGCCGTTGCCGAAGGGCTGCTGCGAGCCGCGCAGCGCGAGCTTGGCGAGCGCGGCAATGGCCTGCGATGGAAGTCGCACGGCCATTGGTACTTCAAGGGCCTGCCAGCGCCGCAGGAGGTGTTTGAAGTGGGCGCTGCGGGCAATGCCCCACTGCGCATGCCGGCGCGTTCGGGCAAGGCCTGGCGGAAAATGCCGTTGTGGCGTCGTCCAGCGGCCTTGGCCGCCGAGTTGATGCTGGTGGTTGTAGCCGCTGGCGTGGTCTGGATACTGGTGCGTCCCGAACCTGCGATCGCCTTCACCGAGCGTGACTGGGTCGTGGTCGGTGATCTGCGCAACCTGACCGGGCAGAAGGTTCTGGATGAATCCTTGCAGCAGGCATTCCGGATCAGCCTGGAGCAGTCGAAGTACATCAATGTCCTCAGTGACATGAAGGTTCGCGACACGCTGTCGCGGATGCGCAAGGACCCGGAGAAGGTTCTGGTCGACCGCGCGGTGGCCTCCGAGGTCGCGCTGCGGGATGGCGCGCGCGCGGTGATTCTCCCGCTGGTGTCGGAGGTGGGTGGGCGCCTGCGTGTCACGGTGGAGATCGTCGACCCGGTTACCCAGAGAACGGTGTACACGGAGTTTGCCGATGGGCGCGGGCTTGAGTCGGCGCTGGTGTCGGTCGATCAGGTGACCGCACGCCTGCGTGGCCGTCTTGGTGAGGCGATAGCATCCATTGGCCGCGATTCCCGGCCACTGCCGGAAGTCAGCACCGGTGACCTGGATGCCTTGCGCGCCTATGCGATGGGCCAGGAGGCCTATGGCAAAGGCCAGTACAAGCAGGCATTGGGGCTGTATGAGCACGCGGTATCACTGGACAAGGATTTCGCACTGGCGCACCTGGGTGTGCTGCGTTCGCTTAATGCGACCGAACAGCTTCCAAAGGGCTTGCTGAGCCTGCAGAAAACGCAGGCGATGACCAGCCGCCTGTCGCCGAGGGAGGCGATGTACATGCAGGCCTGGGAGGTGCAGATCAACAGCCCCGGCGAAGCCCAGCAGAAATGGCGGCAGATGTCCGACCTCTATCCGGATTTCTATGCCGCAGCTGCCAACGTCGGCTATGCCCTGGAAATGGAGAACCGCTACGAGGAAGCACTGCCTTATATCCGTCGTGCTTCCGAATCGCGCTACGAGTTCGCATCGCTTTCGCAGGAGGCATTGGGGCGGCTGTCGCTGGCGCTGGGCAATTACGACGATGCGTCGGCCGCATTCTCGCGTTCTGCCGAAAGTGGGTTGGTGACTACTGCCGTGTGGCAGGCAAATCTGCGTGCTGCACAGGGTGATTTCCAGGAAGCCGAGCGTCTGTGGCCGCGTGATGCGAAACTGGCTGCTCCGCATTTTGACCGTGTTTCCCACTTCCTTGACCAGGGTGAACTGCAGGCTGCGTCGGTGGAAGCGCGGCGGCTGCTGCAGGCCTTGCCGCCTGAGGGCGGCAGGTTCCGGCAGGGCCAGATCCAGCTTGCCGTGATGCAATGGATGTCCGGCGACCGCAGGAGTGCGCTGCAGGCGAGCCGCCACATCGTCCGTGCGTCGATAGCGCAGCTGGATGGGGCGGCGGGCCTTACCGCGCGTGGCGAAGCCATCACCGCAGCCTACGGTGCGATCCTCGCACAGCGTCTGGGTGACCACGAGCCAGCCCGGCAGCTCATCCAGCGGCTGGAACAGGCACCGGAGATTGTTGCCATGCAGCCGGTGGGAGGGTTCCTGCAGGTTCTCAAGGCGCGTGAATCAATGGCTTCCGGCAACGGTGCGCTGGCACTGGAGAGCCTGGTTTCCACACTCGGTCAGCATGGCTCCTTCCAGTTGCGGGCTGCGCTGATGGAGGCCTACGCGGCAGAAGGAAATCCTGAGGCGGCGCTGCGTCAGGTTGACTGGATGGTGTCGCACCGCGGTTGGGCCTACGTTGAACATGGCGGGTGCGGGTGGTGCGGGCAGAGCCTGAACATCGCCGATTCCAACCTGGCCCGACTCAGGAAGATTGAATTGCTGGCCCAGCTTGGGCGCCGCGATGCGGCGCTCAAGGAACTACAGGCGTTTGATGCCTACTGGAAAACCAGGACCCTGCCTGATTACTTGCGGGTCCGTCGCGAAGCACTGCCTTCCACATTCAGTTGAATGGGGATCATGGACAGGCCGTTGGTCAGCATTTTCCTGATCTCTTCACGGGATTTGGCGATGCTGTCCTTGCCGGCCAGACGTTCCACTGAGAGGCTGGTACGCAGGTAGTCCAACTCTGCGTTGGCATCCTGCCCTGTTGGCTCATGGCCGATCTGTAGAAGGGCGGTAGCCGGGTCCTTCTTGAAAGCGCGCCTGAAGCTGTTGTCCGTGCTCAGCAGGTCGAGAAGATGATCGGCAATTGCGGGTGTGAGTGCGATATGCGCTTTCGGCATGCCGGGTTTCTTCGTTGCCACGTTGTGTCCTTCGCTGCAGACTTCTGGTTGTGGTTAGGGGATCAGGCATTGCGCCTGACTGACTTGTTACGCTCCCATTCAGGGATTCCGTAACTATACGTCTGAGGAGTGGGTGTGTGAAGGTAAGACGCTGTTCGATCCTGCATCTGGAGCCGCGCGAGCAGGTCGAGTTCGATCTGGCCGGCCTGTTGGCAGGTGGGGATGGTCTGACACGCAATTGTCATTGGGTTGCCATGGCACCGCATCTCGGCAGTGAGGTGCCTGTCGACGAAGCTGAGTGCATGTTGCTGGGGCGGATAAGTCCGGAGGCTTGGGTAGACAATGGAGCGCTCGGAACAGACGCTGCAGCGCCGTTGCGTTCGCTGCTGCGCAAGGGCCTGGTGATCGGCCGACATGCGCGCTACGCGACGTTCCGCGAGCGGGATGAGCAGCTACGTGGGGCGCATTGGCACCCACTCGCGGCAACCTTCCATGCATTCACGCGCTGGATGGGGGCCGATGCGGTGCAGGCGATGACCGATACCGGCACCTCAACCGCGGCAGAGCTCAGGCAGCAACTGGGCGCGCCGCCTGCCGAAGTCATCAGCCGCGTCGCCGACGGTGAGCGGATCGCACTGCCCGCGCAGCAGGGAAATGATTTCGACCGGCTGCTTGAGCAGCGCGTAACCTGTCGCAACTTCGATACCGCCCGACCATTGCCGGGTGCGCTGTTGTCCGGATTGCTCGGACGGGTGTTTGCCGCGCACTCCTCGGTGCGGGTTACGGACGACACCGTCTTTCTCAAGAAAAGCAGTCCTTCCGGCGGCGGCCTACACCCGATGGAAGCCTACCTGCTGGTGCGCAACGTCGAAGGCGTTGCCGATGGCCTGTACCACTATCACCCGTTGGCGCACGCGCTGGAGCCCCTGCCTGCGTCAGTGATGCCGATTGACCAGCTGATGCTGGACGCGGTGGCGCAGCAGCACTGGTTCGCTGACGCGCACGTGATGGTGATCCTGTCGCCGCGCTATACCCGCAATTTCTGGAAGTACCGGCATCACGCCAAGGCATACCGTGCCATCGTGCTGGAAGCCGGACATCTGTCGCAGACGCTCTATATGTCGGCGACCGAGATGGGATTGGGCGCGTATGTCACCTGTGCGATCAATGAAGCATTGCTGGAACAGGTGCTCGGTCTGGATCCGATGACCGAAGGTGCATTGGCCGTTTGCGGATTCGGATGGCGGGCAGCGGAGATGGTGACGATGGAGCTCGATCCGGCCGAGCAGATCTGGCAGGCATCGGTCGCCGATGCCTGAGGAGGCATCGCTGGCGCTGCAGGCAAATCGCCAGCGATGACTCCAGTGCCTGCTCAAGCGACTGGAGTGGCCTCGAAGTCCACCAGCACCGCGCCATCGGCAACCTGGTCACCGGCCTTGGCGCGGAAGCCTTGCACGGTGCCATCGGCCGGCGCCTGCAGGGTGTGCTCCATCTTCATCGCTTCCATCACCAGCAGCGGCGTGCCACGGCTGACGATGGTGCCGGGTTGCACAAGCAGGGTAACGACGCGGCCGGGCATCGGTGCCAGCAGGCTGCCGCCATGGTCGTTGCTGTTGTCGGCTTCGGCGACCGGGTCGTGGATGTTGAAGCGCTGCTGTTGCTCGTTGCCGAAGAGGTACAGCATGTTGCCTTCGCGGATTGCCTGGCCGCGCTGCAGGCGTTCACCCAGCTGCAGGGCGTAGCCAGTGCTGTCGGTTCTCCCGGTCACGCTGATTGATGCGTCGCCGACCTGTACCTGCCAGCCGTTGGCGCTGTCGCGCACCTGCAGCTGCTTGCGCTGCTCCAGGTGCTCCAGCGTCACCAGGCGTGCTGCGGGGCCGGTGAGGCGCCAGCTGTCGGCGATTGCCCACGGCGATGCATCGTTGTCGTGCGGCGTATCGTTGGCTACAGCGAGCACGGCCGCCAGCGCCCAGTCATTGTCACTGGCAGCAACGTGGTGGATATCCAGCGCCTCGCGCTCGCGTTCGATCAGTGCGGTATCGAGATTGGCAGTGCGGAACGAGTCGGTCAGCGCCAGCCGGCGCAGGAAGGCGGCATTGGTGGTCACACCGACGACCTGGCACTGCGCCAGGGCCTGCTGCATGCGCTGCAGGGCGCTGGCCCGGTCCACGTCCCAGACGATCAGCTTGGCGATCATCGGATCATAGTACGGGGTGATTGCATCACCTTGCTCGACACCGGCGTCCACGCGCACATTGGCGCTGGGCTGCGGCAGGCGCAGATGGCGCAGCGTGCCGGTGGAAGGCAGGAAGCCACGGTCGGCGTCCTCGGCGTAGAGCCGTGCCTCGATGGCGTGGCCGTGGATATGCAGTTGTTCCTGCGTCTTCGGCAACGGCTGGCCTGCTGCCACGCGCAGCTGCCATTCGACCAGGTCGGTGCCGGTGATCAACTCGGTGACCGGGTGCTCGACCTGCAGGCGGGTGTTCATTTCCATGAAATAGAAATCGCCATCCGGCCCGGCGATGAACTCCACCGTGCCCGCACCGACGTAACCGACTGCGCGTGCGGCATCGGTAGCCGCCTTGCCCATCGCGGCGCGACGTTCGACGGTCATGCCGGGCGCGGGCGCTTCCTCCAGCACCTTCTGATGGCGGCGTTGCACCGAGCAGTCACGCTCGAACAGATAGACCACGTTGCCATGGCTGTCGCCGAACACCTGGATCTCGATATGGCGCGGACGCTCGACGTATTTCTCCACCAGTACATGCGCATTGGCGAACGAGGCCTGCGCCTCGCGCTGGCAGCTGGCCAACGCGGCCTCGAAGTCGGCACTGGCCTCGACCTTGCGCATGCCCTTGCCGCCACCGCCGGCGCTGGCCTTGATCAGCACTGGATAACCAATGGCATCAGCCTGCGCGCTCAGGAATTCGGGCTCCTGCCGCTCACCGTGATAGCCCGGCGTAAGCGGCACGTTGGCAGTCTGCATCAACGCCTTGGCCGAACTCTTGTCGCCCATCGCATCGATGGCACTGGCCGGTGGCCCGATGAAGACGATCCCGGCAGCATCACAGGCACGCGCGAAGCCCGCATTCTCGGAGAGAAAGCCGTAACCCGGATGGATGGCCTGTGCGCCACTACGTCGCGCCGCATCGAGAATGACCTCGGCGCGCAGATAACTCTCGGCGGCCGGCGCGGCACCAATATGAACTGCCTCGTCTGCCAGACGAACATGCCGCGCATTGCGGTCTGCATCCGAGTACACCGCGACAGTAGCAATGCCAAGACGACGGCAGGTAGCAATAACGCGGCAGGCAATTTCACCGCGATTGGCGATCAGGATCTTGTTGAACATTGTCTTATCCACGATGTGCCGCGCGGGCAGGGGAGGAGCCAAAGGCTTTCGCTGTTGTTGTTGCTGTTGCTCTTGAACTTGCTTTTGCTCTACCGGGCCCCTTCCGCAGCGACGGAACCGGTGGGAAATACCCGAAGGGCGACGTGCAAGGATGCACGTCGTTTTTTTTCACGACAGGGGTGTCGTGTCGAAAAATCCCACCGGTGGAGTGGACCCGGCACGCGCAGCGCGCCGGGCGCGGAGGCAGGGTGTGCTTGACCAGCCATTCGGCTGTTGAAAGGGCGCTTCTTTTGGTTAGCTTCTCTTTGCACAAGCAAAGAAAAGTAACTCGCTCCCCGAAGGGGAGTGAAAGCCCTTGATCCACCGCTCTTTGTACAATAAGCCGCATAGCGCCATCACATCCGGAACACACCAAACCGCGTGTCCTGCGCCGGCGCATTGAGACTGGCAGCCAAGGCCAGCCCAAGCACCCTGCGCGTATCCGCCGGATCAATCACCCCGTCATC
The DNA here is from genome assembly GCF_056760015.1 of Stenotrophomonas sp. STEN029. Lineage (NCBI taxonomy): Bacteria > Pseudomonadati > Pseudomonadota > Gammaproteobacteria > Lysobacterales > Lysobacteraceae > Stenotrophomonas > Stenotrophomonas sp. STEN029. Next base: position 24,039 of record NZ_JBRREC010000050.1, read on the forward strand.
CCACAAACGCGCACTCGCGTAATACGGATGACCCTGCTGCTCGAACTGATCACGGATCGGCTGCTTGAACGAATCTTCCTCTTCGGCCGACCACGCACCACCCTTGGCTTCGATGCCATCACGCTTGACCGTGGCCAACACACTGGCGGCCTGCTCACCACCCATCACTCCGATCCGCGCGTTTGGCCACATCCACAGGAAATGCGGCGAGTACGCACGACCGCACATGCCGTAATTGCCGGCGCCGAACGAACCACCGATCACCACTGTGTACTTCGGCACGCGTGCATTGGCCACCGCCATGACGAGCTTCGCGCCGTCCTTGGCAATACCACCGTGCTCGTACTTGCGGCCGACCATGAAGCCGGTGATGTTCTGCAGGAACAGCAGCGGGATATTGCGCTGGCAGCACAGCTCGATGAAGTGCGCCCCCTTCAGCGCGGACTCCGAGAACAGGATGCCGTTGTTGGCGATGATGCCGACCGGATGGCCGTGCACATGCGTGAAGCCGGTCACCAGCGTGTTGCCGTAGCGCGGCTTGAACTCATCGAAACGCGAACCATCGACGATGCGCGCGATCACTTCGCGCACGTCATAGGGCTTGCGCGTGTCGGCTGGAATCACGCCATAAAGCTCTTGCGGATCATGCAGCGGCGCCTCGCTGGCCTGCAGCGCAACACCTGCATCGGGCTTGCGCCAGTTCAAGTTGGCGATGATGGAACGCACCCGTGCCAACGCCTGCAGGTCGTTGTCAGCCATATGGTCGGCGACACCTGAGATGCGCGTATGCACGTCGGCACCGCCCAGTTCTTCGGCACTGACCACTTCGCCGGTTGCTGCCTTCACCAGCGGCGGACCGCCGAGGAAGATCGTGCCCTGTTCCTTGACGATGACGGTTTCATCGCTCATCGCCGGCACATAGGCGCCGCCGGCGGTGCAGCTGCCCATCACGCAGGCGATCTGCGGAATGCCCTGTGCCGACAGGTTGGCCTGGTTGTAGAAGATTCGGCCGAAATGATCGCGGTCGGGGAAGACTTCATCCTGCAGCGGCAGGAAGGCGCCACCGGAGTCGACCAGGTAGATGCAGGGAAGACGGTTCTGCTGGGCGATTTCCTGCGCACGCAGATGCTTCTTCACCGTCACCGGGTAATAGGTGCCGCCCTTGACCGTGGCATCGTTGGCGACGATCAGGCATTCCACCCCGGAGACGCGGCCGATGCCGGCGACCATGCCAGCGCCGGGCACTGGATCGGCATACATGCCGTGCGCGGCCAGCGGCGCGACTTCCAGGAACGGGCTGCCGGGATCGAGCAGGGCATCGATGCGTTCGCGCACCAACAGCTTGCCGCGCGCACTGTGCTTGGCCCGGGCTGCATCGCTGCCGCCGCGCGCGGTGGCTTCAAGGGTGGCACGCAGATCATCGACCTGGGCCTGCATCGCGGCGCGGTTGGCTTCGAAGCTGTCACTGCCGGGTTGCAGCTGGGAGGTGAGTACGGTCATGGCCGAGGTCCTGGATTTTTATCTTCCTTCTCCCTTCGGGAGAAGGTGCCCCGAAAGGGGCGGATGAGGGTAGGGACGCAGCCTGCAACTATCTGTTCCTGCAGTGGCTTCGCCGCCGACCCTCACCCCAACCCCTCTCCCGGAGGGAGGGGGGCTAAAGCGGATTCATGCGGTCTTCTGGAACAATTCCCGCCCAATCAACATGCGGCGGATCTCCGAAGTACCAGCACCAATCTCATACAACTTGGCATCACGCCACAAGCGCCCGGCCGGATACTCGTTGATATAGCCGTTGCCGCCGAGGATCTGGATCGCTTCACCGGCTGCCCAGGTCGCCTTCTCGGCCGAGTAAAGAATCGCGCCGGCCGCATCCTGACGCGTGGTGCGGCCCTGGTCGCAGGCCTTGGCTACTGCGTACACGTAAGCGCGGCAGGCATTGAGACCAACATACATATCGGCCAGCTTGGCCTGGATGAGCTGGAAGGTGCCGATCGCTTCGCCGAACTGCTTGCGCTCATGCACATATGGCAGCACCACATCCAGCGCCGCCGACATCAAGCCCAGTGGGCCGCCGGACAACACCACGCGCTCGTAGTCCAGGCCGGACATCAACACCTTGACGCCACCACCAACCGCACCCAGCACGTACTCGACCGGCACTTCGCAATCCTGGAACACCAGCTCGCAGGTGTTGGACGAACGCATGCCCAGCTTGTCCAGCTTCTGCGCGGTGGAGAAGCCCTTCATGCCCTTTTCGATGATGAAGGCGGTGATGCCGCGCGAGCCGGCGTCCGGGTCGGTCTTGGCATAGACGATCAGGACATCGGCATCGGGACCGTTGGTGATCCACATCTTGTTGCCGTTGAGCACGTAGTGATCACCGCGCAGCTCGGCGCGCAGCTTCATCGACACCACGTCAGAGCCGGCGCCTGGTTCGCTCATCGCCAAAGCACCGACGTGTTCGCCGCTGCACAGCTTGGGCAGGTACTTGTGCTTCTGTGCTTCGCTGGCGTTCTTGCGCAGCTGGTTGAGGCACAGGTTGGAATGCGCGCCATAGGACAGGCCGATGCCGCCGGAAGCGCGCGAGATTTCCTCCATCGCCACCACATGCGCCAAGTAACCCATGCCGCTGCCGCCGTATTCTTCTTCCACGGTCATGCCCAGCAGGCCCTGTTCGCCAAGCTGGCGCCAGAGCTGGTTGGGGAAGTGGTTGCTGGCGTCGGCCTCGGCGGCCAGCGGCGCGATGTGCGCGGCGGCAAACTGCGCCACGCTTTCGCGCAGCATGTCGATTTCTTCGCCCAGATCAAAATTCAGGGTGGGGACGTGCATGGCTGGCTCCGGTACTGCTTGGCGATAAGGGGCGCACCGGGTTGGGGGGACGGGCAGGCCGTCGGCACGGGCGTTTGCGCGCAGCCTAGCGGCTCCCGGCCAAAAAGTGAATACAAATTCAAAAATTGAACATAGAATCAACAAATGGCTTACAAGCGTTCGGAATTGATGGAAAAACGGCTGGCGGGCAACCGCGAGCGGATCCTGGCTGCCGCCCGCCGGCTGGTCGCCGCAGGCGGCTATCGCAATGCGCCGATCACCGCGGTGGCGGCCGAGGCGGGGGTATCGACCGGGCTGATCTACCGGCACTTCCCGTCCAAGGCCGAGCTGTTCGTGGAGGTGCTGACCTTCGCCGTGGAGCACGAGCTGGAGATCCTCGCCGCCATCGCCGATGAGCCCTTGCCGGCGCCGCAGCGGCTGCAGTTGGCGGTGGCTTCGTTCGTGCGACGCGCCATGGCCGGTCCGGGCCTGGCCTATGCCTTCATCGCCGAGCCGGTGGACCCGGAAGTGGAGGCCGAGCGCATCCGTTGCCGGCGGCTGTTCGGTGACGTGTTCAAGCGCATCCTTGAAGACGGCGTGCGCGCTGGCGAGCTGCCGGCGCAGGACCTGGAAATCAGCGCGGCCTGCATCGTTGGTGCCTTCACCGAAGCCCTGGTCGGGCCGACCGCGCCCAGCCGCGATGGCCTGCGTGATGGCGAACATCTGGTCGCTGCGATCAGTGCGCTATGCCTGCGCGCAGCCGGTGCGCCGCTGCCGCCCTGTGTGCTGTAACCACCTTGGGATGCTGCATTGCCGCACTTTTGCGCGTGTTCATGGGCATTGCGGGAGCAGGCGGACGCTGGTCTATACTCGCCCAGCAGCTGCTGGTCCACCGACAACTCGCCCGGGGTGATGAGACGTGCGGAATTACGACCTTGAGTTCCTGAAACGCTTTTCCATCGTGATCGCCATCCTGGCCGTCATCACGATTGGCTTGATCATCTTCGCGTCCTACCTGCAGCACGTCATTCCCAAGGAAGTGTCGCCGACCGCGACCAAACGCATCGAGCAACGCATTGCACCCATCGGTGCAGTGTACGCCGGTGCTACCGGTGCGTCGGCGCAGGCTGCCGCCGCCGCTGCAGCAGCAGCTGCTGCGGCCGCCAGCGGGGCCTACGGTGGCACCCTGGACGGCAAGACCATCTTCGACAGCCTGTGCACTGCCTGCCACACCACCGGCGTGGGCAACGCGCCAACCCTGGACCATAGCCACTGGGACAAACGCCTGGCGCAGGGCAAGGACACCCTCTACAAGCACGCCATCGAGGGCTATACCGGCCCGGACGGCGGCATCATGCCGCCCAAGGGCGGCAATGCCGGGCTCAGCGAGGAGCAGATCCACGCCACCGTGGACTGGATGCTGGCCAATCTGAAATAGAAAGCCGCCAGACTCACGCAGCTGGCAATAGACCCGATTGCTGCAGAATAGCCGGCGCCGCCCAACCAGGGCGGCGCTTTGTGTTTCCGTCTTCCCCGGAGTGCGTCCATGCGTTGTACCCCTAGCTTGCTTGCCCTGGCCTTGGCTGCCGCCTGTTCCGGCGCGGCGCTGGCTGCCCCTTCCAAGTCTGTCGTACTGCCGATCGGCAGCGTGCAGGGCACGACAGAGCACAGCCCGTATGCGGGCAAGACCGTCACCATCGAGGGCGCGGTGACCGCCGATATGCGTGATGGCCTGGGCGGCATCTTCGTGCAGGACGCAGGTGATGGTGATGCCGCCACTTCCGATGGCTTGTTCGTGCGCCTGCCCAAGGAGCAGACCGTGCAGGTCGGCCAGTGGCTGCGCATTACCGGCACCGTCGAGGAGCAGGCCGCTGGCAAGAGCGAGCAGGGCCTGACCACGCTGCAGGCGCAGACCGTCAGCCCGGCCGCAGCAAGGCCCGTACCGGCGCCGCTGGTGTTGACCGATGTACCGGCCAACTGGGAAGCATTGGAAGGCATGCAGGTGCGTATTCCGACCGGCCTGACCGTGGCTGGCCAGGACCAGCTCTCACGCTATGGCGAACTGACCGCTGCCTTCGGCGGCCGCCTGTGGCAGCCCAGCGAAGTGGCCGCCGCCGGCAGCCCTGAACAAGCCGCGGTGATTGCCGACAACAACCGCCGTCGCCTGCGCCTGGACGATGCCAGCGGCAAGCGCGATCCGGGCGCGGTGCCGTATCTGGCGGCGGAGCAGTTGCTGCGCAGCGGCGCGCAGCTGCGCGAGGTACAGGGCATCGTCGACCAGCGTTTCGATGGCGGCTATCGCCTGCAGCTGACCGCCCCGGTCGTGGTGGACGCCGAGCGCCCGCAGCAGCCACCGACGGTGGCTGGCGGCCTGCGCATCGCTGCGTTCAATCTGGAGAATTACTTCAACGGCGACGGCAAGGGCGGCGGCTATCCGACCCTGCGTGGCGCCAAGACCGCCGAACAGCAGGCGGCGCAGCAGGCCAAGCTGATCACCACCATCGGCAGCCTCAATGCCGACGTTGCTGCGCTGATGGAACTGGAGAACGACGGCTACGGCCCGGGCTCGGCGATCGATCAGCTGGTGCGTGCGCTCAATGCCGCGCAGGGCAAGGATGGCGACTGGCGCTTCGTCGATGCCGGCAAGGGCCCGGGCGATAACCCGATCCGCGTCGGCATCATCTACCGCGCCTCAAGGGTGAGCCCGGTCGGCAAGCCGGCGGTGCTGGAGCGCGAGCCGTTTGGCGAACGCAGCCGCGTGCCGCTGGCGCAGGCTTTCCGCATGGGCCGCAAGGGCACCCCGTTCGTGGTGGTGGCCAACCACTTCAAGTCCAAGGGCTGCTCGGAAGCGAGTGGTGAGAATGCTGATCGCAATGACGGCCAGGGTTGCTGGAACGCCACCCGGGTGGAATCGGCCAAGTTGCTGCACAACTGGTTGCAGGAAGATCCGACCGGTACCGGCAGCCGTGATGCGGTGCTGCTGGGCGACTTCAACGCCTATGCGATGGAAGACCCGATCCGCACCTTGAATGCCGATGGCTGGCAGGACGCGTTCAAGGTGGCTGGCGTGCAGCAGCCTTACAGCTACGTCTACAACGGTTTGACCGGTCGCCTGGACCACGCGCTGCTGAGTCCGGGCATGGCCGCACGGCTGAAGGGCGCAGCCGAGTGGCATATCAATGCCGATGAAGCGGACGAGGTGGGTTACCAGGGCCGCAATGTGCCGGGGCCGTGGCGCAGTTCGGACCATGATCCGTTGTTGCTGGGGTTTGAGCCGTAAGGCTGAGAGCTAGAAGCTAGAAGCTTAAGAGCACCCTTCCCCAACCCTCCCCTTCGCTGCGCGAAAGGGAGGGGGCGGATTGTCTCCCTCCCTTTGCCGCAGGCAAGGGGAGGGTCGGGGAGGGGGGCCTTTGCTGTTGCTCCAGATCAGCAGAAACCCTCAAAACGTCCCGCGCGCAATCAAGGCTATCGCCACCACCGCCAGCGCCAGACCAACGCGATTCCACACGCTGGTCTTCTCGCCAAACACCAGCACGCCGACCAGCGCACCCAGGCACACCACGCCAATATTCATGCCCGCGAAAATCGTCGCCGGGCTGTGCGGCAGCGCCTGGTGCGCACGCACGTAAAACAGGATGTTGCCGAAGTTGAGCAGCCCGAGCAGCAGGCCAAAGCCAAGATTGCCCAGCGTCAGCCGGCTCTTGCCGCTGACATGCCGCTGCAGCTGCCACACAAACATCAGTACGAAGGCGATGCCGAAGCTCACCAGCAGGGCTGCGATGGACGGCGTACCGGCGGCGGCCACCTGCTTGAGCAGGATGTCGATCAAGGCAAAGCCGGCCCAGACTCCAAGCAACCAGCCCCAGCTTGAACGCGAGCGTTCGGCGCTGCCGCCATCACGCGCGGTTACGCCAACAATCGCCAGCAAGCCCAGCCCCAGTCCAGCCAGCTTCCAGCCATTGGCCTGTTCGCCAAACAGCAGGAAGGCGGCGGCCAGCGACAGCAGCAGTGACAGCCGCTGGGCCACGTCGCTGCGCACGATGCCGGCCTCGCGCACCGCGCGGGCCAGTACCAGGAAGATGCCGGGCAGCGCCACGGCAAGGCCAAGCAGCGCCAGCCACGGCGTATGCCCGCTCTGCAGCGACTGCAAGGAAGGTTTGAGCAACAGCAGCGACAGCACGCTGGCGGCGAGATAGTTCCAGGTCACCGCCTGGGCGATATCGACGCCGCGGCGTGGTGCCAGTTTCAGCAGCACCGATACCAGAACACTGCAGATCACACTCAGGACAAGGAAATGCATGGATTTGGGCGTTTGTGAAGGGCGGGCGTGAAGCCGCCGGACGGGGCCGCTATTATGGCCGCATGCAAACTCTCCCATTCCCCCACGAATCGGCGACGCTGATGCTGGACGGCCCGGCCGGTCCGCTGGAAGTCGGCGTCGACCTGCCCGATGGCGAGTCCGCCGCGCGTCCGATCATCGCCGTCATCTGTCATCCGCTGTCCATCGAGGGCGGCAGCATGCACAACAAGGTGGTGACCATGGTCTCGCGCGCGCTGCGCGACCTGGGCATCACCACCGTGCGTTTCAACTTCCGCAGCGTCGGCGCCTCGGTTGGCACCTACGACAATGGTGAAGGCGAAGCCGACGATCTGCGCGCGGTGGTCAACTGGGTGCGCAGTGAGCGTCCGGATGCCGCATTGTGGCTGGCTGGTTTCAGCTTTGGCGCATATGTGTCGCTGCGCGCTGCCGCGCAGCTGCAACCGCAGGCCTTGATCTCGATCGCACCACCGGTTGGCCGCCGCACCTGGGACTTCTCCGAAGTGCAGCCGCCGGCCAACTGGCTGGTGGTGCAGGGCGATGCCGACGAAGTGGTCGACGCACAAGGCGTGTACCAGTGGCTGGAATCGCTGCCGAATCCGCCGCAGCTGGTGCGCATGCCCGATACCTCGCATTTCTTCCATCGCAAGCTGATCGACCTGCGCGGCGCCATCCAGCACGAAGTGCGGCGCTGGCTGCCTGACGGCAGCAACTGAGCATGGATGCAATGACCCCCTCACAACGCTACGCCGCCGGCGTGGCCCGCGGCGATTGGCGCAATGATGTTGCCCAGCATGCGGCGCTGGCCGAGCTGGACCGCATCCACCTGGCCATCGTCGACAGTGCGCAGGACGGCTGGCTGGACCGGCTGTCGGCGTTCTGGAAGAAGCCCGAGCCGGTCAAGGGCCTGTACTTCTGGGGCGGCGTGGGTCGCGGCAAGACCTTCCTGGTTGACCTGTTCTATGACGGCCTGCCGATCGAGCAGAAGTACCGCACCCACTTCCATCGTTTCATGCGCGGCATCCACGAGCAGCTGCATGAGCACCAGGGGCAAAGCGATCCGCTGGCGAAGATTGCCCAGCAGTGGCGCGACAAGCTGCGCGTGCTGGTGCTGGATGAGTTCTTCGTCACCGACATCGGCGATGCGATGTTGCTGGGACGCCTGCTGGAGCGGCTGTTCGCCGAGGGCGTGACCCTGGTGACAACCTCCAATACGGCGGTGGAGAACCTCTATCTCAACGGCCTGCAGCGTGACAGCTTCCTCCCGGCGATTGCCTTGCTGGAGAAGTACTGCGTCGAACTGTATGCCGAAGGCACCGAGGATTACCGCATGCGTGCGCTGACCCGCTCGCCGGTATATCGCGCGCCGTTGGATGCGGAAAGCGATGCCTGGCTGGCCGGGCGCTGGAAGGAGTTGAGTGGTGCCGAAGAAGCACGCGGCGGCAACATCCAGATCGAGGGCCGCAAGATTCCGGTGCGTGGCCGTGGCAAGAGCATTGCCTGGTTTGATTTCAGCGCGTTGTGTGAAGGCCCGCGTGGGCCGTCGGACTACATCGAGATCGCACGCGAGTTCACCACCGTGCTGCTCGGTGGCATACCGCACTTCGATCGCCTCAACGAAGATGCCGCGCGCCGCTTCGTCAATCTGATCGATGAGTTGTACGACCGCCAGGTCAACCTGGTCTGCACTGCCCAGGACGCGCCGCCGCTGCTGTACAGCGGCACCCGCTTGGCCGGCGCCTTCGAGCGCACCGCCAGCCGCCTGATCGAGATGCAGAGCGCCGAGTACCTGGGCACCGCGCACCGTAACTGAACCTGTAGTGGGGGGGGGGGGGGGGGGGGGGGGGGGGGGGGGGGGGGGGGGGGGGGGGCGGGGGGGGGGGCGAGGGGGGGGGGAGGGGGGCGGGGGGGGGGGGTGGGGAGGGCCGCCCCCCC
>NZ_JBRREC010000051.1:0-32644 GCF_056760015.1 Stenotrophomonas sp. STEN029
CCCCCCCCCCCCCCCCCCCCCCCCCCCCCCCCACCCCCCCCCCCCCCCCCCCCCCCCCCCGCCGCCCCCCGATATATTTCCTTTCGCTCCGGCGGGGGGGCCGCCCCGCCCCCCCCCCCCCCGCCAGGATCAGGCCGCAGCGGCCTGGGCCTTGGTCGCTTCCTTGTACAGGTTGCGAACCTTGTCGGTCATCTGGGCGCCGTTGGCGATCCACTTGTCGCAAGCAGCGATATCCAGCACAACGCGCTGCTCGCCACCCTGTGCAACCGGGTTGTAGTAACCGACGCGCTCGATGTTGCGGCCGTCGCGGGCGCTACGGACGTCGGAAACGATGATGTGGTAGAACGGACGCTTCTTGGCGCCGCCGCGGGTCAGTCGAATCTTGACCATTGTGGTGTTTTCCTATGTTGCCCAGTCGCCAGGATGGCGCGGTAAGCCGGCGATTATAGCGACCACCCCGCTCCATTCCAACCCCGGCCCTGATCGGGAACCTGAACCAGCCTCAGCGCTCACCTTCCACCAGCGCTGTCGGTGCGTCCTTCGCAGCCAACCCGGTTGGCGCCCATCGATTTTCACGCCTGGCCATGCCCGCCGAGCTGCCCCTTCTGTCTCGTTCAGTACCTCGGGCATATGATTCGCATATGAATCATATATTCAATTCAAGGGACAACCGATGGGCATCGTGAACATCGACGACGAACTGCACGACAACCTGCGCAAGGCCAGCACCGTGTCCGGCCGCTCGATCAACGCCCAGGCCGGGTTCTGGATCAGGATCGGCATGCTCTGCGAACTGAATCCGCAGCTGAGTTTCCAGGAGTTGGTGGCGCGCGAACTCGCGGCTGCCGGGGTAAGCCCAGCGGGCATGCGGATGGCGGAAGCATGATCAAGCAGCCGCATGAACTGGTATTGATGGCCGAATCCGGGCGCCTGCTGGCGTCGGTGTTCGAAGCACTGAACCAGCTGCCGCTGGAAGGCATGAGCACGCTGCAGGTAAACGATTGGGTCGAGCGCTTCATCGTCGACCGCTTGCAGGCGCGCCCGGCCAGCAAGGGCCAGTATGGCTTCGCCTATGTGCTCAACAGCTCCATCGATACCGTTGTCTGCCACGGCGTGCCGTCATCGAAGGACATCCTTCGCAGCGGCAGCATCGTCAACCTGGACATCACCCTGGAGAAGAACGGCTACATCGCCGATTCCAGCCGCATGTTCCTGATCGGCGAGGTAAGCCATCAAGCCAAACGCCTGGTGCGCGTCACCAACGAGGCCATGTGGAAAGGCATCGCCGCGGTGCGTCCCGGCGCAACCTTGGGCGACATCGGCTTTGCGATCAACCGCCACGCCAAGGACGCCGGCTATTCGGTGGTGAAGGAGTACTGCGGCCACGGCATCGGCCGCGAAATGCACGAAGAGCCGCAGGTGCTGCATTACGGGCATCGTGGCGCCGGGCTCGAACTGCAGGCCGGCATGACCTTCACCATCGAGCCGATGATCAACCAGGGCCGCGCGGCGATCGACAACCACGACGATGGCTGGACCGTGACCACGCGCGATGGAAAGCTGTCGGCGCAGTGCGAGCATACCGTCGAGGTGACGGAAACCGGCGTACGCGTACTGACCCTGCGCGATGAGGAACGGGCCACCGCACAGAAGCTGCTGGGCGCGCTCGTGTAAGACGCGCTTGTGTAGGAGCGGCGTAAGCCGCGAAGCTGGCATTGCTGGAGTTCTTGGCAGATACGCCACCTGATGATCTATCTGCTTCGCGGCTTACGCCGCTCCTACAAAAAGCAGGCAGCTCGCCGCCAATGTGATCAGCCAAAAAGAAGGCCCGGCAATGCCGGGCCTTCTTCATTCACAGAACGTGTTTAAACAACAAACATCACCAGATCACAACCCGCTTGTCGTCGGCCCGCACCATCGCATCGCCGGCCTTGCACTGGAACGCGGCGGCATACGACGGCATGTTCGACGGCGCACCGTTGGCACGGAAGTTGGCCGGTGCGTGCGGATCGGTGTTCAAGCGCACGCGCAGCTCGCCATCGGTGAAGTTGCGGCGCCACACGGTGGCCCAGTTCATGAAGAAGCGCTGGTCCTGGGTGTAGCCATCAACTGGCACGTTGAGCTTCGCGTCTTCCTTCAGCGCCATCTGCAGCGCGTCGTAGGCAACGGTGAGGCCACCGAGATCACCGATGTTCTCGCCCAGGGTCAGCTTGCCCTTGACGTTCACGCCCGGCAGCGACTCGTAACCGTCGAACTGCGCGACCAGCTGGTCGGTGCGGCTGTTGAACGCGCTGCGATCAGCATCGGTCCACCAGTTGTCGAAGTTGCCATTGGCGGCGAACTGGCTGCCCGAGTCGTCATAGCCGTGCATCATTTCGTGGCCGATGACCGCACCGATGCCGCCGTAATTCAGCGCTGGATCGGCCTTGGCATCGAAGAACGGCGGCTGCAGGATCGCGGCCGGGAACACGATTTCGTTCTTGGTCGCGTTGTAATAGGCATTCACCGTCTGCGGGGTCATGCCCCACTCGGTCTTGTCCACCGGCTTGCCGATCTTGGCCAGCATGTAGCGGTAGTTGAACGCCTGCGCCGCCTGCATATTGCCCAGGTAGCTGTCGCTGTTGGTGGTCAGGCCGGAGAAATCACGCCACTTGTCCGGGTAGCCGATCTTCGGGGTGAAGCTGGCCCATTTCTCCAACGCCTTCTTCTTGGTGTCCTCGCCCATCCACGGCAGGCCTTCCAGGCGCGCCTTCAGCGCGACCGACAGGTTCTCCACCAGGTGCTGCATGGCCACCTTGGATTCGGCCGGGAACACCGCGTCCACGTACAGCTGGCCCAGGGCTTCGCCCATCGAGACATTCACCGAATCCAGCACGCGCTTCCAGCGCGGCTGCATTTCCTGCTGGCCGCGCAGGGTCTTGCTGAAGAAGTCGAAGTTGGCCTGCTCGAAGTTCTTGCTCAGGTACGGCGCGGCGTTGTCCACGGTGTGGAAGCGCAGGTAGGCCTGCCAGGTGGCCGCCGGCACGTCGGCCAGCATGGTGTTCAGTTCGTTGAAGAAGCCAGGCTGGGCCAGCGAGAACTTGTCCTTGGCCGGGATCTGCAGCGTGTCGAACAGCGCGGTCCAGCTGAAGTTCGGGGTCTGCTTGTCGGCATCGGCGGCGCTGACCGGGTTGTAGCGCTTGGACGGGTCACGCAGCTCGATGCGCGACAGCGACGCCTTGGCCAGGCGGGTTTCGAAATCCATCACCGCCTTGGCCTGCTCCTTGGCCTGCACGGCATCGACGCCGGACAAGGTCAGCAACTGCTCGATGTAGGCCACATAGGCTTCGCGGATCTTGGCCTGCGATTCGTCGAAGTAATAGCCCTTTTCCGGCAAGCCCAGGCCGCCCTGGCCGACATAGGCGATGACGTTGGCCGAATCCTTGAAGTCCGGGCTGGCGTACAGCGAGAACAGGAAGCCATTGCCCTGCGCATGGGCATCACGCAGGTAGCCGGTGATGGCGGCGCTGTCATTCAGCGCGGCGATCTTGTCCAGTTCCGGCTGCAGCGGCTTGATGCCGGCAGCCTCGATGGCCGCCTCGTCCGAGCCGGTCTTCCAGATGTCGCCGATCTTGGCTTCGTTGGAACCTGCTGCGGCCTTGCCAGCGGCCGCCTGCTGGACCAGCGCGTGCTGCACCTCCAGCGAGCGCTCACGCAGGATCTCGAAGCTGCCCCAGGTGGTCTGGTCGCCCGGCACCGGGTTGGCCTTGAGCCACTTGCTGTTGACGAAGCCGTTGAGGTCGGCACACGCCTGCACTGCCGGATCCAGATCGGCGGCGTTGAGCGAGATCAGCTGGGTCTTGAGCTGTGACTGGTCGAACGCGACCTTGGCTTCGGCAGCCGGCGCGGCAGGCGCTTCGGTCTTGCCACAGGCGGCGAGCGAGGCAGCGATTGCAACCGTCAGGGACAACGGGACGAGCTTGGAAAACGACATGGACATCTCCGGCCAAACAGGGAAAAGGCCATGCAACTGCATGGCACAACCGACGAGCGTAGGGGATCATGGCCACCGACGGATAGGCCAAAGGTCACGCAACAACCTCGCGACAGGCGTCGCAACGCCCCCTCCCCAGCCAATGGAAAACCGGCGTCCTGGTATGAGCACCTCCATGCCCGCCCCTCCACCAGCCGCCAAAACCAGGCACGTTTCCCAATACCGGCTGGCCCAGCCAGCGCCCACCGGACATACGCTGTGCCAAACTCCGGCAACGTGGATCGGAGCATCCACCTGCCGGGAGTCGCCCATGCTTTGGCTGCGCGCAGTAGTGTTCTGTTTCGCCTCGGTCTGCTGCCATGTCGCCCACGCACAGGCAACGCATCCGCTCGACCCGGGCACGACGGCCGCACCCGCAGCGCCAACGGCAAGCACTCCCGAGCCCGTCGATACCGCACTGATCGTGACCCGCGCTGATACCGATGAGCGCCTGGCGATTGCCGCCATCGAGCTGGCTGGCCAACCAGATCCCATCATCGCGCTGGCACCCACGCTCGAGGACATCACCCGCTCGGTTGACCTGCGCCGACAGGCCTTGTCCCCTGCCCAGCTGCGCAGGGTGCCGATCATGCGCCTTGAAAGCCTCGATCGACATTGGCAGTTCGACAGCAAGCGATTCACACGCTGGCGCGACGCGCTGCAGATCGCCACCGCCCCCTATGCCGAGGATGCCGCCGAACTCGCGCAGCGTCGTGCCAGCTGGCAAGCAACACGGCAGCAGCCGAGCAGCATTCCGCCACTGCTGCTCGGTCGCATCGATGCCGTGATAACCCGCCTGACCGAAGCCGAGCAGGCGCTTGCCGGTCCGCTTTCACGGCAGATGGAACTCAGCGCGCGCGCCAATGCCATGGAGGTGCGGCTGCAATCAGGCCACGCTGCGGTCACCGATGCCATCAGCTACCTCGACCATGAGCTGCTGCAGGTGGATTCGCCACCGCTCTGGCGGATCGATACGGATTCCCCCGACCAGCGCGCAGCGGCCAGCGACGCACTCAGCTCGGGCCTGCAGATCGAGCTGGAGTTCAGCCGCGCCTATCAAAGCGAACACCGCCACACGCAGATCCTGTTCCACACAATCCAGGTACTGCTGCTGCCGTTGCTGCTGTGGGCCCGACGCTATGGTCGTCGAGCGAACGTCAACAACAGCATCGACGCCGCCACCCAGCGCGTGCTGGCGCGGCCCTGGTCAACCTGGTTGCTGCTGTCCACGGTCGCCATGCTGGTACTGGAGCCCGATGCGCCATTGCTGACCCTGCAGGCGGGCATGTTGTTCGCCTTGGTCCCGGTACTGCGCCTGCTGCCGCCCGCGAGCAAGCGCCTGCTTGGGCATTGGCCGCTGGTCGCATCACTGCTGTACCTGCTCGCCGGGCTGGGTTTCTTCTTCCTGTCGAGCAATACCGCCTTCCGCGTGTATACGCTGGCGCTGACCCTGGTGGCCATGGTGCTGACCGGCTTCGTGCAATGGCGGGCCTACCGCGCCGGTCACGCACGCACAACCGGCAGGACCGGGCAGCTGCTGCGTGCAGCGGCCTGGGGCGCGCAGGGCCTGTTCGCGGTCTCCCTGCTAGCCAATATCCTGGGCAACCGCACGCTGGCGGAAATGCTGACCAGCGCGATCATCGACAGCGCCTACTTCGGCCTGCTGCTCTATGTCGGCATCGCGGTACTGCTGAGCTTGATGCACCTGCTGCTCAGCAGGCCGAGCCTGGCGCGCTACCGGCTTACCCGCGATCACGCGCCGCCATTGCTTTCCCTGCTGGCGCGAGTAGGTGTTTTTGCGGCCGTTGTGGGCTGGATCGTCTATGCGATGGATAGCTTCCGCATCCTGCGGCCAACCTATGCAGTCCTCGGCAAGGTGCTGTCGCATGAATTTTCCTTTGGAGAATTCAGTTTGTCGCTCGGCCATGTGCTGGCCTTCATCGCCGCAATCACCATCGCCTTCTGGGCTGCCCGGGTTACCCGCCTGCTGCTGCAGGACATACTCCAGCATGGCACCAGCGTGTCGCGCGGCATTGGCAACAGCATCGCCTCGCTGGCCTCGTATGCGGTACTGATGCTGGGCGTGGTGATCGCGCTGTCGGCGGCCGGCTTCAAGGGCAGCCAGCTGGCGCTGCTGTTCGGTGCATTGGGCGTTGGTATCGGGTTTGGCCTGCAGAACGTGGTCAACAACTTCGTGTCCGGCTTGATCCTCATGTTCGAGCGACCGATCCAGCCCGGCGATGTGGTCGAGGTCGGCCCGATCAACGGCCGCGTCCGTGACATCGGCATGCGCTCCACCCGCATCAAGACCTTCGATGGCGCCGATGTGGTGGTCCCCAACGGCACCCTGCTGTCCGAGCCGCTGGTCAACTGGACCCTGCTCGACCGCAACCGGCGCATTGAAGTGAGTATCGGCGTTGCCTATGGCAGTGACCCGCAGCAGGTTCTGGCACTGCTTTCCAATTGCGCCACGCAAACCACCGGTATCGCCAACGAGCCGGCCATCGCCGCGCTGTTCGTTGGCTTCGGTACCAGTTCGCTTGATTTCAGCGTGCGCGCCTGGACCCGCGACTACGACAACTGGCTCAACATCCGCAGTGAGCTCATCACCCGCATGCACGCAGCATTGCAGGAGGCCGGGATAGAAATCCCTTACCCGCAACAGGATGTGCATGTGCGTAGCTTGCCGATGACAGCACCAGACAATTCTCATCCAACGCCGCCAACTACCTGAGCATTGGGTTGCTGGCAACGACTACTTTGCGGAACAGCACGAATCTTCCGGCCAAATCGAGCACGACAGAAACTGCATGACAGGTACTGGATCTTGTACCGTGGTCCAACATCCTTCTGATTCAGGCCGATGTCCGAACACCACTGGTTCCTGCTTCCAAAACATCCTCACCTGCCCGCGCCAGACTGGCAACAACTGGAAAGGTTGATGCTTGAGGAGCAGATGCTCTTGCCCGCTTCGGGGCGAAGCATCCCTGGATGCATGCTGGCCGATCTGAGCATGGCGGTCGCAAGTATTCCCGGAGCGACCTATCTCTACGGCGAAACATGGGCAACAGCTGAGGATGTACTGCGCAGCCATATCGCCGCAGGTCACATCCCCGCAACCATCCCGACGTCTCCGCATTGGTCGATCGAGGACGCAGTGAATGCACTGCAAGCCCATGGCATAACTCTGGGCGATACATGGAAATTCAGCGCCCATACCTGGTCCAGCTGGGCCAGCCCCCGTTACCGGGTGGGGCCGGCAATGCGCCCCTTTTACGATAAACAAGACTATGAGATCGAGCGTAAGCGTGCCGCCATTACCTTGTTCACAACACCTGCGGATCAGCCCCCGTTTGTAACTGCTGGCGAGAACACCGGCGCGCCTTACGTTCCCGGAGACGAAACCGAACTTGAAGAACTGGAGCCTTTTGGCTCTTACGTCGACTTCATCAACGCTGCATACGAAGACATCCAGACCACCTGGATCAATCCCGATGATGGACGGCCGTATCACATCCTTGATCTTGACTGGAGCGACGGTCTAGGCATCGGCTGGAACTTCATGCAGTTCGACAATGGTGGCGACTTCGATCGGGATCGCTTCGCTACTGTAATCGGCGAACTGATTGGGCAGCCGGTGTTGTTCGCATATCGTCATCTCTGAGCGCCGAACGCGGTCGACTCTGCCTCCAGGTGCGGAATCACAAGCACTGCTTCAAGCTGATGTCATGTTGACAGCCACGCCAGCGATGGCGTGGCAGCCACAGGCAAGTTTGTGACCCTCGAGCACCACTGGCTTGCCTTGCAACGTCCGCGTTGGGTGCCCTTCGACAAAGCGGAAAATTCCGCGATGCAGTGGGCAGGTAGCGTAATCTCCAAGCACCGCGATAGCCCTGCCATTCACTGCATGACTCCCAGCGAGCTGGCATTCTGTGACTTTTCCACCGCTGCAGGTGGCATCACCTAAACAAATCGGTGATGTCATCTACCGCGCACCTTTCGCATGAAGGGGTCATGGTTGATCCCAGGCGGGTTGTTCTTGGCCTTTTCTTCATCGCTGGGTGGACGCACCATCTGAATGGTGGCGCTGCCATCGGCACCGGCGTAAACCACCGCGCTGACTCCGCCCTCGTGATAGCTGGCAATCGCCCCCAGTCCGATCTGCACCAGCGGGCTGGTCAAACCGACATCGGCGATGCGACGGCCGATGTCGAAGCCCTCATCGACATTCCCAAGTTCCAAGCCATGGCCATCGGCATTCAATGTATGCAAGGCATTATTCAGGGCCACGCCCAGTGCCGTGCCATCATGACTGTCGTAAAACACCCGGGCCGGCACGCTACCTTCCGGCAATGTAGCGAGCGCCTGCTTCCAGCCTTCGAGTATCGCCAGCGTTTGCAGCGCCTGCTTCAGAGGCTTCCCCTCGGAATCGCGCAATGGGACCTTGATGGGCCGGTGCAGATGACCCAGGTGGGGAGCACGATCGAACTCCTCTACTTGATGCTTTGCCCAGCGAATCGGCAACCATGGGGTGGGCTTGAAGTCACCTGGCCCGCGGTTGTCGGTTGTTTTCCAGAGTTCGGGCAGAACAGCCTGCCAGAAACCGGTAGGTGTGGTGCCGGGGCCAATAACGTCTCTCGCGCCAGCTTTGCGCGCCTCCTCCTCGTAGTAATTCAGCGCCTTGGTTTTGGTCTCAAAGAACAGCGCCCAGAGCTTACCCAGATCGGTACGGGTGTCCTGGTTGTTTTCCCTATAGTCCGGAGCATACGGGCGCAGGTAGTGGTCCACGCGATCACTGCGTGCAACCAACAACACTGCAGTGGTGTCCTCCACCACAGGGACAAAATGCTCGTCAGGCATGGATGGCGTACCCCGCGGAGCATATCTCTGCCGCATGACATCACCGTCGCGTGCGGCAATCATCGCCATTGGCAGCTCGGGGGTGTCATCGAAGAGTGCAAACAACTGCTCGATCGTCGGCTGCGCATGGGTGGTGTTGGCATCCTGCTGCCACAGAAACAATGTCACCCCAAGCGAGCCGCTAAACCTGCCCTCGCCGATCAGGCCCGCCGCACGTCTGATCTCACGTTCGTCGCGGAAAGGCGGCTCTACTGCGAAGACCGGAATTGGCCAGTACGCCACCGAATCGGCTGCGGCATACCGGAAGGCCGCCCCGGTCCTGATGCCTGCCTTGACCTCGCGACTATCTGCGGAATCTGGATAGTCATTGGGATCCTGTGAGTAGATGGAGCTGAAGCCATCTTGGCCCGGCGCGCGGATTTTCTTCCATACAGAGGTCTGGTGGTTCGCACCAGGGGCGATACCAACACCGCGCAACTCCAACGACCAGGTCGGGCTGCTCGTCGGTTCTTCAGCGGAAGCAGATTCCGTCACTGCAACAGCTGAGACACCCGATTTGGCTACAAGCGCCTTGTAACCCCAGTGCCCTGCAAAAGCCGCCGCAGCCAGCGTGGCGATACCGGCAATTCCAAGAATAATCGTGCTGCGCATATAGCCCATTTCCATGTCGTTCAGTAGGGCGTCGGGGTCCTTCGTTGTGGCCATTGCAACTATCAGCAGGATCCAGATAACGCCGAGCACGCCCGCCGTCCAGCAATAGGGCGCCAAACGTGGGCGAATCGTACCGATGCCACTCATGACGGGTTCTCATTGAAGTTTCCGCCGCTCACCATCCGCGGAGGCTTCCGCAGGTTGACGAGCGAAGATGCCGGAAACTCGCCAGATTTGTAGTAACGACCACAGGACTCGATGAGCTTTCGCGTGGCGTCGCTTAGATCATTCCACTTCGGATTGTTTCTCATGTCTTCGAGCTGCTTGTCCTCCATCCTCCAATCCCCCATCAGCGTCAGCAGCGCACGCCAATCCTTGTCGTCCAGGATATGGCCCTGGCCAATTGCCACATCCATTGCGGTCACCCAACGGTGATTTTCTGAATCGCGTAGCACACCGGAGTGATAGCTGTTGTCTTCCAGCTGCGACTCCGCCGTTCGCATCCAGGTGCGCGCCTCGTCGGGGGTCATTTCCCGTTCAAGTGACTTGTCAAACATGCCCTTGGTGCGAACGGCACGCGTCTGACCATTTTCATCCACGGCCTCGCTATTGAACTTGGCAAGAGCAGCATCTTCCTTCATCCCTACGTAGGCCTCTGGTAAAGGCACCCATGGGAAACTCGCCTTCTCCTTTCCCAGCGAAATGTTCTTGGTGACATCATCGCCACGATCTTTGCCAAGAGTGCTTGGGCTGCCTTTGACCGCTTCGCCACCGAACATCCTTGGTGCGTGCATAGGCATCAACGCCTCCCCATTGATCCACAAGCCCTCGTCCTCATTCATTGGCTCGGAAGCAGCGATGTTCTTCGCAGACCAACCACCACCGGCATAACGTGGCTCACCTTTGGCACGCAGCAACTGGCGACTGGGTTCAGTACCAACCCACACCTGCTTGCCCTCACGGTGACGCTTGGTCCACAAGCGCTGATAAAAGCGCATCTCACGCAGTCTTTCCATTGCACCGCGCCCTTCCACCAGGTCGGGAACGCCGAAGGTGCCAATGCCAACCACCTGACTCAAGCCTACGGTGGCATCATCAGGGCTGAAATACAGATATACCTTGCCCCGGTTATCGCGCTCGGGGAATGCCGCCGAGCGACCATCGACGCCAATGCGATGCCCATTCAGCGCACTCCATCCTGGGCCTGCGCGACCACCGGATTTGGGTTGGCCAACACAAAGGTCATCCAACGTTGGCAAGATATAAGGCTCGCCAGTTACTGCGCCGACGATGCCTAGAAAGTCTCCCAAGGTATCGCCTCCCTTCGGTGTGACTTTGGCATGCAACGAATAGGGACTGGCCACCATGATCAGGCAATCCGCACAGCGTTGCCGACGATCGGCCAGCATTGCCTGCGCAAGCAAGGTGATCAAGGTGCCCTGGCTGTGCCCCATGACGGTAATGGTTTCGGAGGGATAGACATTCCTGATGGTGCTGATCATGTTGGCCAGCCTTTCGGCGGCCAACACGAAATAGCGCCGATGCGGGCACTCCCCCATGAACTGACTGTTTGGCAGCTGGGTATTTGCCACATGCCTGATGGCCAAGTCGAAGCCTTTGCCGTACATTTCGCGCAAGTTATTGGTGGCGTTCGCGAAGAATCCACCACCCTTTCCGAAATGCCGGTCCAGCCGGTTGCCGAACTTGTCCTGATACTGGGTGCGTATCTTGGCAGGATCGCCTTTGGAATCGCGCTGGATCTCGCCTTCGGCCGCCCGGTAGCCCCAATAGAACGGTATCAACACGCTCTTGGATTGGCCGTCCTTGCGCAGGTAGAGGTGTGTATCTGGATCATCAAGAACGTCAACATCATCCTCAGTGTGCAACTGCTTGGGCTTGGCCTTTGCCGCCCGGTAATCCACGCCATACCTTCCAGACCTCAAGTCAGTGCGGTCCAATCGCTCGTTCAGGCCCTGGCACAAGCCCTCTTCCACCGAGGCATAACTGGCGCCAGGGTCATTGACACCATGCAAGAAAATGACCACGCCGGGCCGCTGACGAGGCACCGGCGTATTGCTCGGCACAGCGGAATTGGGTGTAAGTCGGCTTTGACCCGCAGTCTCGTAGTTACTCACTTGCATACTCCTGTTTGCATTCTGGCTTCCATTCCATCAATGGTCAGCAAGCGCTTCGATACGGCGACCACAAGTCACCAGCACTCA
This sequence comes from Stenotrophomonas sp. STEN029, assembly GCF_056760015.1. Classification (NCBI taxonomy): domain Bacteria; kingdom Pseudomonadati; phylum Pseudomonadota; class Gammaproteobacteria; order Lysobacterales; family Lysobacteraceae; genus Stenotrophomonas; species Stenotrophomonas sp. STEN029. Next base: position 11,746 of record NZ_JBRREC010000051.1, read on the forward strand.
AGGTGAAGCCGGTGCGCAGATGAAAACCCTGAGCACATCGGCGGTAGTACGGCGCATTCAACCCTTGAACGCTGAGGCGTTGCATCAACTTCCGTCCTCAGCCGACTTGGCAATTTCAACAGCCACTTTCTGCATGGTTCCACGCTCTACGCGCAGCCCCTGCCCGTCGCGCCCCGCCGTTCCCTCAACCACGTCCCCATCCTCCATCACGAGGCGATACGCCAGGTTGGCAACTACGGCAGACGTGTCACCTTCATAGTGGAACCGAGGCTGCCGCGCCGCCGGATCACGCCCAAACGTAGGAATGGCGAAACTGTCCGTCTTCGGACCCGCCCAATCGTGCTTGGCTGCGTGCAGCTTCACATCGCCTTGCGTACCAATCTCAATGCCGTTTCCAATACGGATATAGCTACCGTCATCAGCAACCAAGCGAATGGTTGGGCCGGTAACCAGCACCTCCCCTTCGCTCGCCGACGCATGCAGGAACTTCTGCGCATTCAGTGCGATGTCCGCGTCCTGCGCTTGTACCAGCACATTGCCGCAGCTGGCGATAGCCTGGATGCCACCATCCTGGGCATAGACAGATACGCCAGCACCGGCCTGCAAAAGCGTGGCACCGCCGCTGACTGACTGCACGTTGTCAGTTGCGACAACGTCGTGGTTCTGGCCGGCATAGTGCAGCTGCGACTGCGGTGTAGCACTGATGATGCCTGCATCGCCAGCGATGGCGACGACCGGCTCGCCGGCTTGATTTCCCGCTTCTGGCCACGCAGCTACGGCGTCTTGCAACGTCGCCATGCCTTCGCCATCACTTTGTTTCGCGCCACGATTGGTCGCTGCCTGCCCCAACCCGCGAAAGAGTTCGCCGCACTCGTCAAGCAGCGTCAGCAACTCCTGCCGGTCCAGCTGCCCACCTCGGGCCAGTTCGCGCGCATAGCTGGTGATCAGGATCCCGTGGGCAGCGCGTAACGCCAGTGCCGCATCGGTACGCAGCTCTGCACCATCACCTCGTGGCTGTGCCTGTCCGTCTACTCGCGGCGAGCTCAACTTGCCCATGTTGAGCTCGCTGGCAAACGGGGTAGTTGCCAACCGGGCACGGACCTGCCCGGGAGTGTCGTCCATCAGTAGTTCGCTGTGACCTTGACCATGGTGCTCACGCGACTGGATGCCCGACAGTGCGTGATTTCCAGGCAAACCGCGTCGCCCACTGAAGCCCGGTGTCTCATGTTTGCCGTTGTAAAGTGTGGCAACCACCACTGGTCTATCGATATCGTTGTGCAGGAAGGCGACCAACACCTCCTGACCGATGCGAGGGACAAACTGATGGCCAAAGCCATCGCCACTACTGGGCATGGCCACTCGCACCCAAGTTGAAGATCGCTCGTTACCCTCAGCCGTGCCAGCCGGATGCTCTTCTGGGCGCCGCCAATGAAACTGAATGCGAATACGGCCTAACTCGTCGGTAAATATTTCCTCACCGACAGGGCCGACGACGGTGGCCGTCTGCGGCCCATTTGCGGTCGGGCGATCAAGGCTCCCCGCATAACGCGGCACCAAGGGCACATCCCGATGGACTGCACTGAAGCACAGTCTGATGTCGTCCGCTGCCTGAGCGGGATGCTCCTCGCCCCCGATCAGATTGCCTTGAGCTGCCTGCTCCAGCAGCGACGAAGGCAACTGCCACGCTTCCGGAACGTTGTTGCGCAACTGCAGATCAATCCCGGTGACGACGAAAGTCCGCTGATGTTCGCTCTGGCCTGCATGCCCCGGATGATCCTCCAGCAAAATGCGCTCGCCAGTGGCCAGGCCGCGTAGCCGCCCACTCCCAAGGAAGGTTCTGGCCTGTTGCTCTTCAGCCTGCATCCGGAGGCGTGCGTAGGTGCTCAACTCGCGCTCGTGATCAGCGTAGTACGGCGCCAAAGACTGGTAGTCAGTCAGGCTGGCGGCTGCCTGCCAACCGTACTCACCATGCTCTTGAATGTTCTCATCCTGACCTTGCAGGCGATGCGCAGGTTGGTAGTCGTGGCTGGAGAGGCTGACACGGCTTCCCACAAGTTGGCACTTGGCCTCCCAGTGGGTTAGCCATTGCTCCTGTGAACCAACGGCATCGGCCTGCGCCCGGAAATGCAGTGCACGCAGCGACTGATCCGCTCGGATAGCTTTTTCCGTGAGCACCAGCTGGTGCGCAGCAGCGCCAGACTCCCTGTTGAATGTGAAGTAGTACGTGATGCCTTCTTCAGCCAGCAACCTGTCGATGAAGGCATGATCGCTTTCATTGAACTGAACGCAGTAAGAGCGCGTCGGGTAATCGCGCTGTAGTTCGCTTTCATGGTTAAACGAAGCGGCGATGATGGCGTTGCGCTGACGATGTTCATCCAGCAACGTCGCCACGATCTGCGGAACGCTCTGGTCCTGGAAGATACGGCACGTGCGACGACGATCCAGCAGCGACAAGGCGGACTCGATCTGCAGATCGATCAACGAGAAACTACCAGCGCCATCGCGCTTCGCGGCCGCAGTGATGATCCCCGAGAGCCAGCGCCGCTCTCCAGCACGAGTGTCCACGCCGAAGGACACGTGTCTACCCAGCAACTGCTTAAGCTCAATCCCCTCAACACTGCAAAAGCAGGTAGCTTCGAGCTGGAAGGAACGACTTAATTCATCGCGGTAGCGGATGCGACTTGGCCATATCGGTGGCGAATCACCCGTGCCTGGCCACTCCACATCGATGAGCCGACGCTTCGATTCCGGGCCATCCCAGGCCGGATGCTGCATCCACTGCATGCGTTCATTCCTTTGATCATGCCGAACTCAATGACCTGGAATGCTGCAACAGAGCAACAGCCAATAACCATAAGGAAAAACTTAAAAACGCTTGGCGAGGCATGGCCGCGGCATTTTCTTACTAGCTTTGTCGAGCAGGATCTCCAGGAAAGCGCCGCATATCACCGTGTCAAAGGTGACACGTATCGGATGGCGGCGGTAGCGGCGGAGGCACTCGTAACGCAGCAGGTGGAAAGCCGCAGCGATCTCAAATGACCGCGCTCGATGGCACTTGGAGCGCGGATACAAGCATTCAACGCACCCGCAGCAGCGAACCAATCAGCGCGACAAGCGCAAGTGCCGCCGCTGCCATCAGGAACGCAGCCGGCAGCGACCACTGCTGGGCAATGAAGCCGATTGCCGCCGGGCCCAGCAGCACGCCTGCATAGCCCATGGTGGTGACTGCGGGAATGGCAACGCTCTCGGGCATGCGGCTCTGCCGCCCTGCAAGGCTGAACATCACCGGCACGATGTTGGCGCAGCCAATGCCGACCAGCGCGTAGCCAAGCAAGGCCACGCCGAAGCTCGGCACCAGCGTCGCCAGTACGAACCCGCCACACGCAAGCAAACCACCCAGCAGCACCGCCATGCTCGGCCCAAGCTGGTTCACCAGCCGGTCGCCGAACAGGCGTGTGGCGGTCATGGCGATATTGAAGGCAACAAAACCCCAACCGGCATGGGCAAGCTCCACCTCGCGTACTTCATGCAGGAACACCGCACTCCAATCCAGCATCGAGCCTTCGGCCAGGAAGCTGATGAAGCACACCGCACCAATCACGATCACCACGCCACGCGGCAAGGCGAAGCTGCTCTCGCCCTGCACGGCGCGTTCACTGCGCCACCAGCGCGATGACAGTGCCGTGATCGCCAACACGCCAGCGGCCACCACCAAGGTCGACAACAACGCGCCGCCGCCAATTGACAACAACAGCGTCACCAATGCCGCGCCAGACAGGGCACCAATGCTGTAGAAGGCATGGAAGCCGGACATCATCGCGCGGCCGGACTCACGCTCGACCACCACCGCCTGGATGTTCATCACGCAGTCCATGGCACCGATGCCCGCGCCGAACACCAGCAACACGATGCCGATGCCCAGCGGCGTCGACGTAACCGCCAACAGCGGCAGCATCAGCACCATCATCAACACGGTCACCAGCATCACCGGTCGGCAGCCATGGCGTGCTGCCAGCATGCCGGCCAGCGGCATCGACAGCAGCGAGCCCAAGCCAAGACACAGCAACAGCACACCCAGCAATGCATCATCCAGGCCAGCCCTGGCCTTGGCGAATGGCACCAAAGGTGCCCAGCATGCAATCGCGAAACCGGGGACGAAGAAGGCGGCGCGGGTTGCCATCTGCTGGCTGCGCTGTAGACGTACTGGATTGTTCACGTGTTCTTCCTGGGTACTTGTCTGATGCGCGGGTTGCGCTCACCCGCGCCGTTGGATCACGCTTTCGCCACGTGGATTCGGCGCAGGCGCTGCGCGATCGGCGCGAACCGTTGCTGCATTTCCGCTGCCACGCGGTCGCTGATCAGCAGTTGATCCACCTGCTCGATGCCGGCGATGCGGAAGCTGCCGCGTGCGCCGACTTTTTCGTTGCTGGCGACGACCAGCGTCATGTCGCAGGCGCGCAGCATTGCCTGCTTGAACGCGCACTCTTCGGCGTTGATGCCCCAGATGCCGGTTTCCGGATCAACCGCGCAGACACCGGGAATGCAGACATCGACCTGCAACTGCGCCAACTGCTGCAAGGCGATGGAACCGATGGCACCACCGCTGCGCGGGTCGATACGGCCACCGATCATCACCACCTCGGTTGCCTGCGCGCCGGCCAGCGCATCAGCGACCGCGGGGGAGTTGGTCACCACCGTCAATGCGGTGCCACGCAGCGCGCGTGCGATCTCCACGTTGGTAGAACCCGCATCCATCAGCACCACCTGCCCGGGCAGCAGCAGGGAGGCCGCATGGGACGCCAGCGCGCTGCGCTCCGGATCCTGCCGCCCCACCCGCTCAGGCAAGGCGTCGAACCGGGGCGCCGGCAACAGTGCCCCGCCGTATACCCGCCGGCACAGCCCCTTGGCGGCCATATCGCGCAGATCGCGGCGGATGGAATCCTCGGAAACCGCGAAGGCAGCCGCCAGATCGTTGGCAACCACGCGGCCGTGCTTGCGGAGCTGCTCCAGGATGCGCTGCTGGCGCTCCTGCGGCAGTGCATCGGGGTCTGAGGCGGTCATGTGATGGTGTTCTGCGTTGATGGGAGTCTGACTCGGCATCGGGGCACCGACAGTCGGCGCTCCGGGCGCTTGGCCTCTTGATTGCGAAATCATGCATCAACACAGTTAATCGCGCAACTTCGTGCACAATAGCAGATAAACAAGAAGCCATCCCATGCGCCCGCGACCACCACGGCCGTGGTGCTTCGATCCGGGATGAGGCCCAGGCCTGGGTGCAATCAGACGATCAGGCAGCGCTACAGCAAGAGCTTTACCCCTCCCCAACCCTCCCCTTCGCGCTGCGAAAGGGAGGGGGCGAAAGCTGCAACCCTCCAGATCTTCCCCTGGCACGCAAGAGGAGCGGGAACCCAGCGTGCAAAGGGCGCGCGCCGCCTGTCATTCAAGGCGCGCGCGGGTTCGGCAGGAACGCGGCGACGATGCCCAGCAGTGGCAGGAACGAGATCACCTTGTAAACCCAGAGGATGCTGGTGTGGTCGGCGAGCACGCCCAGCACTGCCGCACCCAGCCCACCCATGCCGAAGGCGAAGCCGAAGAACAGGCCGGAAACCGTGCCGATGCGGTTGGGCATCAACTCCTGTGCATACACCAGGATTGCCGAGAACGCCGAGGACAACACGAAGCCGATGACCATCGTCAGGATCATCGTCCACTGCAGGTCTGCGTACGGCAGCATCAAGGCGAACGGTGCCACGCCCAGGATCGAGGCCCAGATCACCGGCTTGCGGCCGATGCGGTCACCCAGCGGCCCGCCAATCAGGGTGCCGGCCGCCGACGCTGCAAGGAAACCGAACAGGTGCAGCTGCGCGCTCTGTACCGACACATGGAATTTCTGGATCAGATAGAACGTGTAGTAGCTGCTCAGACCAGCGATGTAGAAGTACTTGCTGAAGATCAGCACCAGCAGGATGCCGATCACCCAGGCCACAGTCTTCGGCGGCAACAGATTGGCCGGCTTGGCCGCCGCCTTGGGCTGCGCGGCCACAGCCAGCAGGTGCTGCTGGTACCAACGGCTCACATAAGTCAGCAAGCCTATGCCCAACAGCGCCGCGCAGGCGAACCAGGCCACGCTGCGCTGCCCATTCGGCACGATCACCGCTGCAGCCAGCAGCGGGCCCACCGCAGTGCCGGCGTTGCCACCGAGCTGGAACACCGATTGCGACAGGCCATGACGGCCGCCGGATGCCAGCCGCGCGATGCGCGAGGATTCCGGATGGAAGATCGCCGAGCCGATGCCGACCAGCATCGCCGCCACCAGCACCGTCGCGAAGTTCGGTGCGAACGCCAACAGCAACAGGCCACACAAGGTGGACAGCATGCCCATCGGCAGCGAATACGGCGCCGGCCGCTTGTCGGTGCGCAGGCCGATCAAGGGCTGGAACAAGGACGCGGTGAGCTGGTAGGTCAGCGTGATCAAACCCACCTGGGCGAAACTCAGATGGAACTGACCCTTGAAGATCGGGTACAGCGCCAGGATCAGCGACTGCATCATGTCGTTGACCAGGTGCGAACTGCTGATCGCCGCGAGCACGCCTACCGCGACCGGGCGACGTTGTGGGACGGGAGCTGCAACCGTTGAAGCAGGAGATGACATGGCGTAACCGCGGGATGGGGGCGGACGCGCATGGTAGAGTCGCGATCAACGTCCATCCTGCGCAATATGGTCATGCATCCTTTCGAAAAGGACATTCCGGATGCCCGAAAAGGCCGTCGCCAGCCGCTCCCGGCCGGGCCGGAAACCGTGGTGTACTGCAAGGCGCGGGACTACCCCAGCGCCACCGTGATTCCGCTGCACCACCATCCGGATCGGCACCAGCTGGTCTACGCGGAAACCGGGGTATTGGTGGTCAATGCAGGCATGGGCCGCTGGGTGGTACCCAGCACACGCGCGATCTGGATGCCGGCCGGCATCGGCCACCAGGTGCATTGCATCGGCCTGGTGCAGATGCGCAGCCTTTACATCACCCCTGAGGCAATGCCACACGCGCCGGAGACACCCTCGGCGGTGTCCATCACGCCGTTGCTGGCATCGCTGATCCACGCCGCGGTCGAAATACCGGCGCGCTATGCCGAGAACTCGCGTGATGGACGGCTGATGCGATTGATCCTGGACGAAGTACAGACCCTGCCGGTGCTGCCACTACACCTGCCCGAGCCGCGCGATCCACGGCTGCGCCAGATCGGCAGGCAGCTGCAACGCCACCCGGACGATGCTTCCACCCTGCAGGACTGGGCGGCGCGCCTGCAGGTGGACGTCAAAACCATCCAGCGCCTGTGTGCACGCGAACTGGGCATGACCTTCGGCCAATGGCGCCAGCAGGCACGCCTGCTGCGTGCACTGGAACGCTTGGCGGTTGGCGAAAAAGTCATCGACGTTGCATTGGCGCTGGGCTATGAGAGCCCCAGCGCATTCGCCACCATGTTCAAGCGCCGTTTCGGGCTGACGCCGAGCCAGTTCTTCCGCTGAGGGCATATGCGAACCGCCGCGCCGCCGCAGTGGGCAACGCTGCGGACGATGCGCGTCGCTTTCAGCCAGTGGTGGCCGTCGCCGCCTCGTCGATCAGGGCTGCGACTTCCGCCGGATGCGATGCCAACGATGCATGCCCCGCATCCAGCGTCATCACCTTGCGCGCGTTGAGACGGGCGGACATGGCCTTCTGGTTTTCCGGCGCGATCATCCGGTCCTGGCTGGATATCTGGTACCAGCTTGGCTTGTGCTTCCAGGCCGGGTCACTGATGTTCTCACCGAAGGTGCCGGCCAACGGCGCCTTCTGCGTAACCCCCATGACAAAGCCCTCCTCCTCGGGCAGGTCCTGGCAGAAGCTCTCGTGGAACTTGTCCGGCTTCAGCCACAGATAGCCGTCGCTGTCTGGCGCCAGGTTCGGCGCTGCGACCGGAAGGTGCTGCTGGGTGATCCCGCCCGGGCTCTCGCCGGCATCGGGAGCAAACGCGGCAATGAACACCAAGGCTTTCACGTTGGGCAGATTGCCAGCCTGGGTTATTACCGCACCGCCGTAGGAATGCCCCACCAGCACCACCGGCCCATCGATCTGCGCCACCATCTTGCGGGTGCGCTCGGCATCATCAGCCAGGGAGGTAAGTGGGTTCTCAACTGCACGGATATCCTGGTAGCCCAGGTCCCGCAGCGCCAGTATCACCCGCGCCCAATGCGCCGCTCCGCCCCAGAAACCATGCACCAGAACCACTGCCGGCTTGCCCATGATGTGCGCTCCCGCTGCTTGGAATAGTCGATGACGGAGAGCGAGCACCCCGCCTGTCAGCGCAGGACACTAACCCTGTGCCAGCCATTCTGCGACCCGGCTGTAAACTGGCCGTGACGGCTTCATCGCCGGTATTACGTCGGAATTCCGGCTCCCATTCAGTGCTGAATCGAGCGCAGGCAGCACCGTGGCCAGTCATTGCAAGCCAGCGCCGCTTTCCTTCGCACTGCCTCCAGCATGGGTTCTGCTGCCTTTTCCTGCGCTCGTCGAGCCGGCGGCAAGCCAACCATAAAACGCACCGTTGCACTCCACATGACTGGCCAACTCGCATGCGTCCAACGGTATTCGCTATGCTGCGCGCCCGCTCGCCCGGTACGGACCTGCGCGGGCTTTGCTTTTGTAGTACCCCTTACTTCATTGGATGAGAAATGGCTGCAAACGTAAAACTGGATGCTTTGAGCGAAATCGCGGGCTTCATCGGCGCCGCATTGGTGGACAGCGACAGCGGCATGACGCTGGGTACGCTGGGTGGCGGCGCCATCAACATGGAAGTTGCCGCCGCCGGCAATGCCGACGTCGTGCGCGCCAAGCGCCGCGTGGCCAGTTCGCTGGGCCTGAACGAGGTGGTGGAAGACATCCTGCTCACCTTGTCCAAGCAGTACCACCTGATCCGCCCACTGGACGGCAACAAGGACCTGTTCCTGTATGTCGTGCTCGACCGCGGCCATGCCAACCTCGCGATGGCGCGGCATGAGCTGAAGTCCTTCGAGAAGACCCTGGATTTCAAGTAAGCCGCAGCAGTCGCTTGCAGCAAGCAAAAGCCCGGCGAGATGCCGGGCTTTTGCATTGGACAGCAGCACCAAGCGACCAGCATTTTCTCCTTGTAGGAGCGGCGTAAGCCGCGAAGCAGATAGATCTCCAGATGGCACAGATATCTGCAACTGCGGCAATGCCAGCTTCGCGGCTTACGCCGCTCCTACAAAAAGCTGTCAACGCCGCTGTACGTAATTACTTGGGCTCGGCCCGCACATAGCGTTGCCCGTCAAACTCAAACCCCAGCAGTTCACCTTGTGCACCGCGCTGGAACTGCAGCGGCTCCAGCACATCCAAGGGCCCATCCTGGGCAGCGAACAGATCCGTCGCAGCAGGCATCAACCTGCGGTTGAGCGCACCAATCCGAAGCTGCAGCCCCTCGACACCGTCCGTCACCTGCGCGGCAACCGGCAACACTTCTCCGCGGAACGCTCCTGCATAGGCAGCATTCGACTCCGGCTTCCATTGCCATCCCTGCCACTGTGGATCGCCATGCTGCTTCGCCTGCCGCGCACGCATCCCGGCCAGCTGATCAGCCACGCGCTGCGGATAGGCCTTGCGCCGGATCTGCGCCCATGACGCAGCTTCCGGATGGTCCACCAGATACTGGAAGAACTGCACCACGGTGCGCGACGTCAGCCAGCCAGTGGCGTTGTCCGAGTTGGAGAACACGCCGATACCAACGCCCAGATCCGGCGAAAACGCCATCATGCTGCGTGCGCCGGTATAGCTGCCGCCGTGGATATACAGCGTGTGGCCCTCGAAATCACACACGTTCCAACCAAACGCATAGCCATTGCAGGGCAACTCGTAGGCATTGCGGGCCTTGGGATCGACCTGCACACCGATCCGGTGGGCAGCATCCAGCAAGCGTGCTTCGAATTGGGGAGCCAAGGTTGCACCCAGCTGCAAGCGCAACCAACGGCCCATGTCACGCGGTGACGTCATCATGCCGCCGGCCGAATGCATCAAGGCGTCAGGTTTGGGTGGCACCAACCGCCAGCCCTGTTCGGTACCCAGCCATTGGTGGTTGAACGCCAGCAGCGCCGGATCGAAGCTGGAGGTATTCGTTGCGGTTTCGTGCAGCTGCAACGGCGTGAACAGGGTTTGCTGCAACCAGTCCTGCCACGAGCGGCCTGTGTGTTGCTGCAGGATCGCTGCGTAGATGTTGTAGCCGAGATTGTCGTAGTCGAAGCCATCGGCGCGTTTGCTGGCGAACTGCTGCAGCAGCTGCGGATACAGGGCCGGATCGGGGCTGCCGATGTACGCCTCCAGCGTGGTGATCGCATCCGCGCTCAAAGGCACACGGTGATTGAGCAGGTCCGCCAAGGTCCAGGCGGCAGGATCGACGCCGTCAGGCAGGCGCAGCTGCGGCCAGTGATCAGCCAAGCTACTGTCCAGGCGCAGCACGCCCCGCTGATCCAGCACCTGCGCCAGCAATCCCATGTAGGACTTGGTCTGCGACGCGATGTACATCGGCGTGCGCATGGTCAGCGGCGCCTGGCTGCTGGCGTTGCGCAGGCCGCGGGTATAGCCCAGCAATTGCTGGTCACGGTCGACGATAACCACCGCATAGCCCGGCCCCAGCTCCGGAACGCCATCCAGGAATGCCGCCAGCTCCCGCGCCGCCTGTTGCGGCGACGCCGCCGCAGCCGTTGTCACGCCCCCCAGCCAGGCGGGCACCAGCAATAACAGGGACAGGATGTTGCGCAGATGCATGGTTCGGCTCCGTGGCTGACAAGCGCCACGATGCGCCAGGGCATTGCCCAGGGTCTTGAACGGATTGAACCTGCTCACGCCTGCAACAGCGCGCGCAGGCGCGCCGGGGTCAGCCCGCTGTGCGTGCGGGCAATCCGGCTGAAATGGGATTGGTCGGCAAAACCGGCCTGCTGCGCCACATCAACCAGGGCCTGCCCGTTGGCCAGCAGCGGCAGGGCGCGCTGCAACTGCGCGCGTGCGCGGAACACCGACGGCGCGCAGCCCATCCAACGCGTGAAGGCACGGGCGACGTACACCGGATGCACGCCAAGCTCGTCAGCCAGGTCGGCCAACTGCACGTTTTCATCCTGCAGACGCTGGCAGTACAACGCCAACCAACGGGGCGGCGTGCCGCTGGGGCGCTCGTCCGGGGCGGCCATGCCAGCCAGCAATTCCCAGAGCCGGGCATCAATATCGGCAGCGACCAGCTCGCCTGCAAACAAGGCCGACAACAGTCCCCGTCCCTGCAGCAGCAGCGGCTGCAGCGCATGCCCGCGCCATTGCCAGGCACGGCCGATACCGAGCTTGTCCTGCAGGTCGAACGATGCCGGCAGGTCGATACCCAGCATCAGCGCACCGCTCGGCCCGTAATCATTGGCATGGGCGACGCCCGCCTGCTTCACGCCCAATGCTGGCACGGCCAGCCGCTCCTCGCCCTGCCCGGTCTGTTCCATCAAGGTGCCGAGCAGCAACAGCGAGAGCTGGTGACAATCGTGCGCGTGTCGGTGCATGCGCTCACCCGGTGCATACCAACTGACCCGTGCAGCCAGACGCTCGCCACTGAACACCCGGCGTCGGGTTGGGCCCTGCGCGGCATCGATCCGATGCGTGGTTGGCGGCGAAGACATGGCGTGGCGCGGGCAGCAGGGAGTGAACGCAGTCTAGCCAAGCCGCAGGTCGGCACACCTGCCGTTGGTCGTGGTACCGCAGGCCTGGACCGGCCGCTGTGCGTGCCGGGCCCGACCCTGGGGATTGGACGACTCAGCCCTTTGGCGCGGCCAGCAGGTACTTCAAGCCATGCATGAAGCCACGCGGCGCAACACTGAGATGGTCCTCGTCATTGAGCACGTCCAGCTTCAGCTCCAGTGACTGGCCACCACGCGTGCCCAGCATACCGATCATCCGCTGCGCATCCACCACCATGTCGGCGTCGCCGCCATGCTGCACCGACTCATACTCGCCGACATACATGTAGGCCCGCACGGGGAGCTCGGCGGGCTTGCCAGCCGCGGCCAGTCGACGCTCCATCTCGTGCTTGTCGAACCAGTACGACGGGCTGCCAAGGATGTAACCGCTGAACAATTGCGGGCGTTCCAGCAGCACCTGCGTCCCCAGCAAGGCACCGTAGGAATGGCCGAGGAACATGCGCCGGCTTTCGTCACTGCGGAAGCGCTTGGCCACGAATGGCAGCGCCTGCGTTTCCAGGTAGGTGATGTAGTCGCTGGCGCCACCGTGCACGGCATCCGGCGGCGAACCGCTGGGACCATTGGTTGTGGGCGTGTAATCGCGGCGGCGGCTCTGCATGCCGCCCTCGCCCTTGGCATAGGACAGGCCGACCAGGATGAAGTCCTCGATCTTGCGGCCTTCGACATTCAATCGCCGCGCCATCTGCCAGACCAACGGGAAGGCATAGTCGGCGTCGGTGACGTACAAGACCGGGTAGCGCTTGTCCGGGTTCTCCGCGTAGCCGGCTGGCAGCGCGACGAACACCTGGTAGTTGCGGCCGCTGACCGGATCCGGCACGTCCCAGACTTCACTGCCCAACACTTCATAAGGCTTGCCTTCACCGCGCTGCGCGGTTGCTGCCGCAGGCTTCGCAGCAGCCGCTTCTGGTGTGGCGTTGGGTGCAGCCTGATGAGCACCACTACAGGCGCTCAGCGCCACCATTGCCATTACCGACATCATCCATTTGCTCAAGCAGACACTCCAGTGATCGTGATCAGTGCCCGATGATGGCATGGCACAGCCCCGATCCGAAGACTGCCTCTCCCGCTTGCATGCGCACCGCGGAGCAATTCAGCCCCCAACTTGCAAGCGCACAAGTCATTGATTCCTTTGGGACGACACCCTGCTGTCGACTTACTGTCGTGTTGTCGAACGCAGTTGCCCGGCAACCTCGCAGCTCGGCTAACATCGGCAGGAGTGCAGCATGGAAGATCAAACAGTGAAGATCGACGGAAAGCGGATCAGGCTACTGCGCGAAGCCCGCGGCTGGTCGCAGGAACACCTGGCCAGCATCTGTGGTTTGAGTCCGCGCACGGTGCAACGACTGGAAACCGAAGGCAACGCCTCGCTTGAGTCGCGGATGGCGGTTGCGGCTGCGCTGGAGGTTGCGGCGGGGGATCTGGCTCTTACCCAGGCAGCCAACACCCTGCACGCCAGCAATGCCGCGCCAAGGTCTGCGGGCGTCCGTACCGAGAACCTTGTGTTTGGCCTGGCCTTGCTGGTGCTGGCACTGCTATACGGCGGCTACAACATCGGCAAGGACCTGGCCGTGCGTGACAACGCACGCTGTGACGCCAACCCGATGCAATGCCACCGCTGAAGCAGCGGAGCTGATAGTTGTAGGAGCGGCGCAAGCCGCGAAGCCGGGACATCATCGGATGCCAGCGGTGCTTGCAACTTCAGCATTGCCAGCTTCGCGGCTTACGCCGCTCCTACAAACAAAAAGACCGATGCCAGCATGTTGGCATCGGTCTTTGAGTGATTCACCGCTGGAGCAGGCAACAGCGGTGCTGCTTCCAGCGTATCGCTTACTTTGCCTTGCCCTGGTTGGCCACGGCCTCGGCAGCCTTCTTGGCGGCTTCCGGATCGCCCAGGTAACGGAACGACTTGACCGTGAGGTCATCGTTCAATTCGAACAGCAACGGGATGCCGGTCGGGATGTTGAGCTCAAGGATGGCTTCCTTGCTCACGTTGTTGAGGTACTTGTACAGCGCGCGCAGCGAGTTGCCGTGGGCGGTGACCAGCACGGTCTTGCCCTCCTTCAACTGCGGAGCGATGGCATCGTGCCAGTACGGCAACACACGATCCAGCGTGGTCGCCAGCGACTCGGTGGCCGGCAGCGCATTGCGGTCCAGACCGGCGTAGCGACGGTCATGGATCGGATGGCCCGGGTCGGCCAGGTCCATCGGCGGCGGCGGGATGTCGTAGGAACGACGCCATACCTTGACCTGCTCCTCGCCGTGCTTGGCAGCGGTTTCGGCCTTGTCCAGGCCCTGCAGGCCACCGTAATGACGCTCGTTCAAACGCCAGGACTTGTTGACCGGCAGCCAATCCTGACCCAGTTCGGCCAATGCACCCTGCAAGGTGTGGATGGCACGCTTCAGCACCGAGGTGTGGGCCACGTCGAACTGCAGGCCTTCTTCCTTCATCAGCCGGCCGGCGTTGGCGGCCTCCTGGCGGCCCTGCTCGGTGAGGTCCACGTCCACCCAGCCGGTGAAGCGGTTGTCGAGGTTCCACTGGCTCTGGCCATGGCGCAACAGCACGAGTTTGCGGGTCACTGCGGAGGTCTCCGGATGGGGAAGTAAGGCGGCGATTGTAGCCCCTTCACGCTGGCATCCGTTCTTTGTCGGGGGTTTGGGTATGGGAGCGATGTAGTAGCAGGGGAGACTGGTTTTGTTTGTTTGGTGAATGAGCGGGAGCAAGAGCTCCCCCTCCCCAGCCCTCCCCTTGCCCTTGGCAAAGGGAGGGAGCGAAGCAGCAGCCCTGCGCGCAACCGAGCTCTGGCCCCTCCCTTTCGCGCAGCGAAGGGGAGGGTTGGGGAGGGGTAACGCTTTCAGCCGCCAGCTTCCAACCCGCCACCCCACCCACCAAAACAACAATCCATTCTCCGCACGACAACCCCTTCTTCGCCCGCGCCATGCCATCCTGCCCCCACATTCAAACCCCCCGGAGCAGCCAGCCATGACCACCATCATCAGCCCGCGCGTCCACGATCTTGGCGGCTTCCAGGTCCGCCGCGCCGTCCCTACCCTGCAGGCGCGCAGCGTTGGCTCATTCGTGTTCGTGGACCATATGGGCCCGGCCATCTTCAGCCCCGGCCAAGGCATCGATGTGCGTCCGCACCCGCATATCGGCCTGGCCACGGTCACCTTCCTGTGGGCCGGGCAGATCGGCCACCGCGACACCCTGGGGTCTGAGCAGATCATCCGCCCCGGCGACGTCAACTGGATGACCGCCGGCCGTGGCATCGCCCACTCCGAGCGCAGCCCCGGCGAGGCGCGCGAACACGCGCAGGCCCTGCATGGCATGCAGACCTGGGTGGCGCTGCCCAAGAGCCATGAGGAAACCGACCCGGGCTTCTTCCACTTCTCTGCGGACCAGTTGCCACAGCAGCGCCGCGACGGTGCCTGGCTGCGGGTGATCGCCGGCCGTGCCTATGGCGAGGAATCACCGGTCAAGGTGTTTGCCGACACCTTGAACGTCGCCATCGACCTGGAGCCTGGCGCCGAGATCGACCTGGACAACTCCCACGTAGAGCGCGCGCTCTACATCCTTGAGGGCGACGCCCAGTTGGATGGGGTGGATGTACCTACCCAGCACCTGATCATTCCCGAGCCCGGCGCACACAGCCGTCTGCGCGCCAAGACACCGCTCAAGGCCATGCTGATGGGGGGCGAACCGCTGGATGGCCCCCGCCACCTGTGGTGGAACTTCGTCTCCAGCTCCAAGGAGCGCATCGAGCAGGCCAAGGACGATTGGCAGAACGGTCGCTTCGGCACGATTCCCGGCGATGACAAGGAATTCATCCCCCTACCCCGCTGAACCCACTTTCCTCGTCACAGCACGGGCGGAACTCCCATGGCCACCCCTGCCTTGCTGTGTCTGGAAACCCGCAAATCGCGCATAGACCAAAAGCACTACAGTTGCGCGGGCGAATTAGTTAGCGAATTTGTTACTCACTTCACCCGCTTCTCCGTTATTTTTCCCACACCCGTACCGGGGAAAACATAGGGAACGACACAATGAGCATGGGAAAGCGTTTGGGCGCCGAGTTCCTCGGCACCTTCTGGTTGGTGTTGGGCGGTTGCGGCAGCGCGGTGCTGGCAGCAAAGTTCGGCGGTGATGCCAATCCGCTGGGTATTGGTTTTGTCGGGGTTGCGCTGGCCTTCGGCCTGACCGTACTGACCGGCGCCTATGCGTTCGGTCATGTCTCCGGCGCGCACTTCAACCCGGCCGTCAGTATCGGTCTGTGGGCCGGCGGTCGCTTCCCGGCCAAGGACCTGCTGCCCTACATCGTGGCGCAGGTACTGGGCGGCATCGTCGCTGCCTTCATCCTGTTGCAGATCGCCAAGGGCAATGCCAGCTTCCTGATCGATGGCAGCCAGGCCGGCGCCTTCGCCAGCAATGGCTACGGCGCGCTGTCGCCGGGTGGCTACACCGTCGCTGCTGCATTCCTGTGCGAAGTGGTGCTGACCGCTGTGTTCCTGGTCGTGATCATGGGCGCTACCCACGGCCGTGCCCCGGCCGGCTTCGCGCCGATCGCCATTGGCCTGGCGTTGACGCTGATCCACCTGATCAGCATCCCGGTCACCAATACCTCGGTCAACCCGGCCCGCTCCACCGCCGTTGCGCTGTTTGCCGGCTCCGGCGCGATCAGCCAGCTGTGGCTGTTCTGGGTGGCGCCGATCCTGGGTGCGGCCATCGGCGGCCTGGCTTACAAGTGGATCGGCAGCGACAAGTAAGTTGCATCGATAGTTTCATTTGTTAGTAACTCCCCGGAACGGCCCCGATAAGGGGCCGTTCCTTTTGCGCTGCAAAAGACACTTTGCAACTGACCGGGATTTTGTAATACCGTCGCAACTTGGCTGGCGCGCATGGGGATGCACGTACACAGGGAGGGATAACGCCCACCAGCCTGTATTGCCTTCAGAACCATCCACACGACTTCGTCGCGCCGTCAGGCCGATGTTCCATGGGGGAATGCGAAGTGAAGACTGTTCTTGTTTTTTCTGCCGCACTGGCGCTCGCGGCCAGCGCCAACGCTTCCGCCCAGCAGGCCGTGCAATGCCCATCACTGCCAGCCAGTAGCGGTCTGCATTGGGAGCAACAGACCCAAAGCGATTTCATCGTCTGCAAGGCCACCACCGAAGACGGCCGCGCTGTCCTCAACATGATGCTGAGCGGGCGTGATCCGGGCCTGTCCTTGAACCGCCCGCTGCGCGCGGAAAAAGGCGCGTTCGGCGGCACCGAGATGCATTGGTACAAGCTGGACATGGGCGGCCGCGACCTGCCGGGCCTGGAGTCGCGCCGCATCAGCGTGGTCAAGCTGGACAAGAACCGCTATGCGCAGATCTGGATCGACGCCGCCGACACCACCGAGCTGGGCACCCTGCAGAACCTGACCCAGACCTTGAACCTCAATCCGTCTGCTTTGGCTGGCAGCAACTAAGAACCATTGATCCCGGCCTGTAGTTGCACGGCACTGGTGCCGGTCCCGTCGCATCGCGCACGGGACCGGTCGTCGTTCAGAAGCGGCCTTCCTGATAGTCGACAAAGGCCTGCATCAATTCCTCACGGGTGTTCATCACGAACGGCCCATGCCGTGCCACCGGCTCGCGCAGCGGACGCCCGGCCACCACGATCAAACGCGCGCCCTCGGCACCGGCACGCATGTGCAACGTACTGCCACCGCCCAGCACCGCCAACTGCTGCAGTTCAAGCGCGCGCGACGCCTCGCCCTCGCCCAGCGACACGTCACCTTCGAACACATAGGCGAAGGCGTTATGGCCTTCAGGCAAACGGTAACTCCAGGCAGTGCCCGCGCTCAGTTCGATATCCAGATAAACAGGGTCAGTGGCTGGCTGCTGGATCGGTCCGCTGACCGAGTCCACCGTGCCGGCAATCACTTTCACACTCACACCGTCGGCCGGCGCCAACTGCGGGATGCGCTCGGGCGCGAACTCCTGATAGCGCGGCGCGCTCATCTTGTCGCGCGCAGGCAGGTTCACCCACAGCTGGAAGCCACGCATGCGGCCGGACTCCTGCTCGGGCATCTCCGAATGCACCAGGCCACGGCCGGCGGTCATCCACTGAACGCTGCCGGGGGTAAGCAAACCCTCGTTGCCGTGGTTGTCCTTGTGACGCATGCGTCCGTCGAGCATGTAGGTCACCGTCTCGAAACCCCGGTGCGGATGGTCGGGAAACCCGGCAATGTAATCCTCGGCCCGCTCGGTGCCGAACTCGTCCAGCATCAGGAACGGGTCCAGCTCCGGCAGCGATGGCGTACCAATGACCCGGGTCAGGCGCACGCCGGCACCGTCGGAAGTAGGCATGCCGCGGATGCTGCGCAGCACCCGGGCGGAATCGTTGCTACTCATAAGGAAGCTCCTTGGACTTGTGACAGACAATGGACGCCCTTGCCGATCAAACCAATCATCACAGTTGCAACCATTTGTTCCGCAAGGCTACCCCCGGAACACCACGCATCCCCGCAGTCATCTTCAACAAGACATGGACCTAAGACCAAAGTCGCATCCAATTCAGCTGCCATGCACATTGACCCCCGACCTGCATGGGTAGACCCTTGCAGGCATTCCCCTGCGAGGCGACTCGATGAAAGGTTTTTCCAAAGCCGGATGGGCGCTGCTGTCCCTGATAGGCGCGTTCTGTCTAGGCGTCGTGGCGCTACGCCGCGGCGAGCACATCAATGCCCTCTGGATAGTGATCGCAGCGGTTTCGCTGTATCTGGTCGCGTTCCGCTACTACGGCCTGTTCATCGCCAACAAGGTGCTCGGCGTTGATCCCACCCGCGCAACGCCGGCCGTCATCAACAACGATGGCCTGGACTATGTGCCCACCAACAAGCACGTCCTGTTCGGTCACCACTTCGCCGCCATTGCCGGCGCCGGCCCACTGGTCGGCCCGGTGCTTGCCGCACAGATGGGCTACCTGCCCGGCACGCTTTGGCTGATAGCCGGCGTGGTGCTGGCCGGTGCCGTGCAGGACTTCATGATCCTGTTCATCTCCAGCCGCCGCAACGGCCGCTCGCTGGGCGATCTGGTGCGTGAGGAAATGGGCCAGGTGCCCGGCACCATCGCCTTGTTCGGCGTCTTCATGATCATGATCATCATCCTGGCGGTGCTGGCGATGATCGTGGTGAAAGCACTGGAGGGCAGCCCCTGGGGCATGTTCACGGTGATCGCGACAATGCCGATCGCCATCCTGATGGGCGTGTACATGCGCTACATCCGCCCAGGCAAGATCGGCGAGATCTCCATCGTCGGCCTGATCCTGCTCATCGCTGCGATCTGGTACGGCGGCAAGGTTGCTGCTGACCCGGTAATGGGCCCGATGTTCACCTTCACCGGCATCCAGATCACCTGGATGCTGATCGGCTACGGCTTCGTCGCCGCGGTCCTGCCGGTGTGGCTGCTGCTGGCCCCGCGCGACTACCTGTCCACCTTCCTCAAGATCGGCACCATTGTCGGTCTGGCGATCGGCATCCTGATCGTGATGCCCGAGCTGAAGATGCCGGCACTGACCCAGTTCGCCGACGGCACGGGCCCGGTGTGGAAGGGCAGCATGTTCCCGTTCCTGTTCATCACCATCGCCTGCGGCGCGGTGTCGGGTTTCCATGCGCTGATCAGCTCGGGCACCACGCCCAAGCTGCTGGCCAATGAAGGCCATGCCGCCTACATCGGCTACGGTGGCATGCTGATGGAATCGTTCGTGGCCATCATGGCCATGGTCGCCGCCTCGATCATCGAGCCGGGCATCTACTTCGCCATGAACAGCCCGGCAGCGATCATCGGCACCGACGTGGTGCACGCCGCCCAGGTCGTCACCAACTGGGGCTTTGCGATCACCCCGGACCAGCTCACCGCAACCGCGGCGGAGATTGGTGAAACCACCATCCTCTCGCGCGCCGGTGGCGCACCCACCCTGGCCGTGGGCATCGCGCAGATCCTGCACGCGGTGCTGCCGGGTGAAGGCATGATGGCGTTCTGGTACCACTTCGCCATCCTGTTCGAAGCCCTGTTCATCCTGACCGCCGTCGATGCCGGTACCCGTTCGGGCCGCTTCATGCTGCAGGACCTGCTCGGCAACTTCGTGCCGGCCCTGCGCCGCACCGACTCGTGGGTGGCCAGCTTCATCGCCACCGGTGGCTGCGTCGCGCTGTGGGGTTACTTCCTGTACCAGGGCGTGACCGATCCGCTCGGCGGCATCAACATGCTGTGGCCGCTGTTCGGCATCGCCAACCAGATGCTGGCCGGCGTGGCGCTGCTGCTGTGCACCGTGGTGCTGTTCAAGATGAAGAAGGACAAGTACGCCTGGGTGCCGCTGGTCCCGGCCATCTGGCTGCTGATCTGCACCACCGCAGCCGGCTTCATCAAGATCTTCTCCGACGTTCCCGCAGTGGGCTTCCTGGCCCAGGCGCACAAGTACCGTGACGCCATTGCCGCCAACGAATTGCTGGCACCGTCGAAGAACTTCGACCAGATGCACCAGGTGATGGTGAACAACTACATCAACACCGGCCTGACCGCGCTGTTCCTGTTCGTGGTGTTCGCGGTGCTGGTGTACTCGATCAAGACCATCGCCGCTGCACGTCGCTCGCCGGTCCGCACCGACAAGGAAACCCCGTACGTGGCACTGAAGCCGCACGAGGTTGATCTGTAATGGGCACCGAGCTGGTCCCCGTCGGCCAGTACCAGACGTTCCGCCGCACCTGGCGGCGTCTGGTGCAGACCGCGCGGCTTTGCTGCGGCGTGCCGGACTACGACAACTATGTCCGGCACATGCGCGAGAAGCATCCCGACCGTGAGGTCATGGATTACAAAACCTTCTTCCGCGAACGTCAGGAAGCCCGCTTCGGCGGCAGGAGCGGCTTCCGCAGCTGCGGCCGCAGCGGAGGCCGCGGTTGTGGGAGCGGCGTGAGCCGCGAAGCTATTGCAGCTACAGATGGCGCCGTTGCTGTAATAGCATGATGGTTCGGCTTCGCGGCTTACGCCGCTCCTACAAGGCGGGTTGTCGGTAACGCCTCTGCCGCGCAAGGCTCGGCCCTACAGGGGAGATAGCAAAAAGGGGGGGGCCAAGGGGGCCCC
>NZ_JBRREC010000052.1:0-32085 GCF_056760015.1 Stenotrophomonas sp. STEN029
CCCGCGCCCCCCCGCCCCCCCCCCCCCCCCCCCGCCCCCCCCCCCCCCCCCCCACCCCCCCACACCCACCTCCCGGTCTGCTGCCGCCCCCCCCCCCCCCCCGGCCCCCCCCCCCCCCCCGCTCCTACAAAGGGCGCGCGAGGCCTTCCAGCGCTGGACAGCGTTTTTTGTCAATCAGATCTTACGGAAGCCCTAAAGCGTGGCAGGGTGCTGCCGTTATTGATATCAGCAGCGGTACTGCGGCCCCTACGGCACCTCCCACTGCACCCAGTACCGGTCAGGTTGAGCTGCCGGATCAAACGACAAAAAGGAATCCGAAATCATGGCACAAGTCATCAACACCAACATCATGTCGCTCAACGCTCAGCGCAACCTGAACACGAGCGGCAGCAGCCTGGCCACCTCGATCCAGCGCCTGTCCTCGGGCCTGCGCATCAACAGCGCCAAGGACGACGCCGCCGGCCTGGCCATCTCCGAGCGTTTCACCACCCAGATCCGCGGCCTGGACGTTGCTACTCGCAACGCCAACGACGGCATCTCGCTGGCCCAGACCGCTGAAGGCGCAATGGTCGAAATCGGCAACAACCTGCAGCGTATCCGCGAGCTGGCTGTGCAGTCGTCCAACGCCACCAACTCCTCGACCGACCGAGAAGCGCTGAACTCGGAAGTCAACCAGCTGTTGAAGGAAATCGACCGCGTCTCCAACCAGACCAACTTCAACGGCACCAAGTTGCTGGACGGCACCTTCTCCGGCGCCCTGTTCCAGGTTGGTGCTGACGCTGGCCAGACCATCGGCATCAACAGCATCGTCGATTCCAACATCGATGCGCTGGGCCGCGCCGGCTTCGCTGCTACCCAGACCTCGACCGCTGCGCTGGCATCGGGTGCAGCCACCTCGGCTGGCTCCATCGGCGGTATGAAGGTGAACAACATCGACATCGAAGCCGTCAAGGTTGCGGTCGGCGACACCGGTACCGACGTCAGCAAGAAGATGGCAGCAGCCATCAACGAGAAGATGGACCAGACCGGTGTTTACGCAGCAGTCGACAAGGACGGCAAGCTGACCATGACTTCGGTCAAGGCTGGCAAGGACTTCACCTTCACCGACGCCACCAAGACCGACGCCGCTGGCCTGGCCTACTCGGGCGCTGGCATCGTCGCCGGCACCGTCGCCGCCAATGCCACCACCGGCACCAAGTTCCTGAAGGACCTGGACATCTCCAGCGTCGCCGGTTCGCAGCAGGCACTGGAAATCGTTGACAAGGCACTGACCGCCGTCAACAGCTCGCGTGCCGACATGGGTGCGATCCAGAACCGCTTCAGCTCCACCATCTCCAACCTGTCGACCACCTCGGAAAACCTGTCCGCCTCGCGTAGCCGCATTCGTGACGCTGACTACGCCAAGGAAACCGCAGAGCTGACCCGCAACCAGATCCTGCAGCAGGCCGGTACCGCCATGCTCTCGCAGGCGAACAGCTCCACCCAGAGCGTGCTCAGCCTGCTGGGCTAAGCACAAGGCGGCGCCATTACACCGGCACCGAACCTGATGTAGCCAGAACCCCTGCCCGTCGGCAGGGGTTTTGTGCGTGGGAAGGCTTTGTTCCGCCGAAACGCCGTAACGGCACGCAGCTTGCATGGAGTGCACGCAAACGCCGCCACCTGCCTAAAGTTGCCGGGCATGCGTGCCGATACAAGGGATACCTGCAAGGGCGTCCTTCAGCCTAGACCAAGGAAATAGCATGGCCACCTCCTCCCTCGCTGCTGTCGGCTCCGGCCTCGACATCCCGACCATCGTTGCCAAACTGGTCGCTGCCGAGCGCAAGCCTGCGGACAACCGCATCAATTCGCAGGGAACGGCGGCCACCGCCAAGCTGTCGGCACTGGGCAACATCAAGAGCTCGCTGACTGGCCTGCAGGCCTCGCTGGAGGCCATGGTCAAGAGCGCGGACACCCGTTCCTACAAGGCTACCGTTCCGGAAAACTCCGGCTTCAGCGCCAGCATCATCACTGATGCCGGTACCGGCAAGACACTGGCGACAGCAGGCACGTACAACGTTGAAGTGCTCAGCCTGGCGACAACCCAGAAACTGAGCTCCGGCGCCTTCGCCGCCGATGCAAAGGTGGGTGACGGAAAACTGTCTTTCGCATGGGGCGACAACAAGACGCTTGACGTCGATATCGCCGAAGGGTCGACGCTGACCGAGATTGCCGCCGCCATCAACAAGGCCGCCAACGGCAAGGGCGTCAACGCCACCATCATCACCGCCAGCGATGGCCAGCATCTGGTGATGAATGCCGTCGACGCCGGCACCGAGGGAGCGCTGAAGGTCACCGCCAGCGGTGGCAATGGTGGTTTGTCGGCGCTGACCTGGGACGGAGCCGCCGGCGGCATGGCCCAGACCACCGCCGCCGCCAATGCCAAGGTGAGCGTGGATGGCTTCGAACGCGAATCCAGCAGCAACTCGATCACCGACATCATTCCCGGCGTCACTCTCAACCTGAGCAAGGCCGAGGTTGGCACCACCCGCACATTGACGGTGGCACAGGACAATTCGCCGCTGAAGATCAACCTGCAGGCCTTCATCAGCGCCTACAACGCGACGACCAGCCTGCTGAAAAGCTCGACCAGCTACGACGCCACCAATGACAAGGCATCCACCTTGACCGGCGACTCGATGATCCGCGGCCTGCAGCAGCAGATGCGCAGTCAGTTGAGCGCGAACGTGGTCGACCTGAAAGCGCTCGGCGTTGCCATCAACAAGGACGGCACCCTCAGCTTCAGCGCTACCACCTTCGACAAGACCGTTGCGGAGAACCCCGGCGCAGCCGAGGCACTGTTTGGCAGCAAGGGCGCGCTTTCCACCGGCATGACCAGCATGCTCAAGAGCAACCTGGACAGCACCGGCACGTTGACCCAGCGCACCGACTCCCTGAACAAGCAGATCAAGAAGCTGGAAAAGGACCTGGACGCACTGGATGCGCGCATGGAGAAGGTGTCCGAGCGCTACACCAAGCAGTTCACCGCGATGGACACGCTGGTCGCGGGCATGCAAAGCACCAGCAACTACCTGAGCCAGCAGCTGGCTTCCAAGTCCTGATAGACGCCATACCGCAGCGACCAGCGACCTGTACCCACCACCTGCCGCAATGACGAACACCTCGCCAAGCGGCTGATAACAAGGAGTCCCATCCACATGTACGGTGCCAACCGACACTATGCCGAGCAATACCGCAAGGTCGGCGTTTCCAGCCGTGTCGTCGATGCGGACCCTCATCGCCTTGTTGCCTTGCTGCTTGAAGGTGCGGGCGAGCGCATCCGCCGCGCCGAGGCCTGCCTGGCCAGTGGCGACCAAGCCCTGAAGGGCAAGGCCATCGGTGAAGCCTGTGCCATCATTGGCCATCTCAACGGCTCGCTGGACCATGAGGCTGGCGGCGACGTCGCGGCCAATCTGTCCTCGCTGTACGAGTACGTATTGCACCGCCTGACCGAGGGCAACCTCAACAATGACGTCAACGCCTTGCAGGAGTCCTTGTCGCTGATGACCGAAATCGAATCCGCCTGGAATGCCATTCCCTCCGAGCAGCGCACCCTGCCCGTTGCCAGTGAGGCGCGCTGATGGCCGATACCGCCAGCCAGGTGCTTGATGCCCTGCATGCAGACCTGGACGCCCTGAAGAACGCCATCGACGCGGAAGACCACGACGGCGCCGAACAGATCGTCGCCGCTCACGACGCGCGCCTGCGGGGCTACATCGAGGCCAACGGCGCCACGGGTAGTGCAGATGCATTGCAGGCCTTGCTGGAACAGCAGCACGCCCTTGCCACCCGGATGCGCGAACTACGTGACGAGGCGGCCATGCAGCTGCGCGCCGAACGCCAGACCAGCCGCGCCGTCAACGCCTACCAGCAAGCCGGAACGCTGGGATGAACAGCACCGGCATCGACCATCCCGCTGAAACCGAGCTGTTCAACGACACGCTCAGTTGCGAGCTGTCGTTACCGGCGGTATTTGAAGCAAACACCAAGCTGCGCCGACCAGGTAGCGCGGAAATGCTCCTGCGCAGCATCGCGCTGGTCGAAGATGCCCGAAATGCGGACGACGGCAGCGATGATCGCAACGACAACAGCCTGCAGTTGCAGCGGCTGGAGGCACGGCTCGACCTGACCCTGGTCTTGTTGGGTCGCCTGCTGCAGCGCGAGTCCCCCGCTGCGAGCCCGGTCGCCCTGCGCTGGTCGCGGCACGGCCTGCGGCTGCAACGCGATCAGCTTGAAGGAATTGCCCCGGGAACACCCGGCATTGTCAGCCTGCAACCCGCCGAATGGCTACCGGATGCCATCGAACTGCCGGTGGTCGTACTTGCCGAGGCAGATACCGAACAAGGTCCGCAGCTCTGGGTACACCTTGAAACCCAGAATGATGCACTGATGGCGGCGCTGGAGCGGCATTTGTTCCGCCTGCACCGCAAACAGATTGCCGACAGTCGCCGCAACCGGTGAGCACCCTACCAATAGTCACGCTGGCGCCTGCGCCCCTGCTCCGCTAAGGTGCAGCATTCCGATATGACCCGGTCCACTGTGCGCGTTCTTATTGTCGACGACCATACCCTGGTTCGCGCCGGGCTTACCCGGCTGCTGCAGACATTCGACGGCATCCAGGTGGTGGCCGAAGCCAGCAATGCAGACCAGGCCTTGGAGATGGCCTTGTTCCATGTGCCGGACCTGATCCTGCTGGATCTTTCCCTGCCGGGCCGTTCCGGGCTCGAGGCGCTGAGCGATATCCGCCAGCGGCTGCCACATGCCCGTGCGGTGATGATGTCCATGCACGATGACGTCGCGCATGTCCGCGATGCACTCGATCGCGGCGCAGTGGGCTTCCTGGTAAAGGACGCAGCGCCCGCAGAACTGGAACTGGCACTGCGTGCAGCACACGCGGGCCAGGTTTTCCTCAGCCCGCATATCTCGGCGAAGATGCTTGCGCCACTGATGGGCAAGGAGCGTGCGACTGGCATTGGAGCCCTGTCCCCAAGACAGAAGCAGATCCTGAGGCGCCTGGGCAGCGGCCAGACCACCAAGGAGATCGCCGCCGATCTGGGCATCAGCATCAAAACGGTGGAAACCCACCGGGCGAGGATGATGGAGTCGCTCGGTTGCCGGCGCGCCAATGACCTGCTCCTGCTGGCCTTGCGTCATGAAAATGACCTCGTCTGACACCGCCCCCTCAGTAAAAGACGTTCCGCGTCACGAAATCGGAAATCCGACACCCAAACGGGGCGACGCATTAAAATCAATAGCTTGCGATGAATTTCCGTATTTATTGCGCCAATAAATCGACGCAATGTAGGGGTTTCACCTACACGATGTAAGGGTGCTTTTGACAGGTATCAGGTCAACACCTATTACCGCCCTGACATGAACCACGCAAGATGCGTTCCACAACGCAGCCATCCACTGGCCGCAACGGGGAAACGCATGAAAGCCGCACTGTCCGCCCAGCTGGGCCAGCAACTTCACCTCACGCCTGCCTTGCTGCAGTCGATCCGCTTGCTGCAGCTCAACGGCATGCAGCTGGAGCTGGAAGTCCGCCAGGCGCTGGAAAGCAACCCGCTGCTGGAGTTGCAGGAGCAGGCCGAGGACGCGCCGGCAACGACGGATGCCGAGGTTGCGCAGACTGAAACCGCAGCGTTCGATGAGTTGCCCGAAAGCAATCTGTGGGACGTCCCCGGCGCCAGCTGGAACGCCGACGACGAGGACCGCATGGCACGCGTAGCGGCCGGTGAGTCCACCGACCCGCAGCTGCGCATCCTCAACGCACTTGCCTATGAACTGGACGACGCCGATCTGGCCGTGGTCAGCTTCTGGCTGGACCACTGCGATGAAGCCGGCTACCTGCAGGCCCCGCTTGCGCAGCTGACCCAGCTGGCCAGCGCCCGCCTGGACCGTACCAGCACCGATGTCGAAGCCCTGCGCCAGCGCCTGCTGCACGGCGAGCCGGCCGGCATGGCCGCCGTCGACCTGCGCGAATGCCTGCTGGCCCAACTTACCGCCCTGCCCGGCCTGGTGCCGGCGCGCAACCTCGCACGGCGCCTGCTGGACGCCGACATGCAACTGCTGGCGAACCATGACTATCCGGCCCTGGCGCGCGCCCTGGATGCCGAGCTCGAGGACGTGCAGGAAGCTTTCCGCCTGGTCCTGTCGCTGCAGCCCCGCCCGGGCGAGACCCTGCTGCCACAGCAGGAACTGAGTGTGATCCCCGACGTGGTGGCCTGGCATGCCGACGGCCAATGGCGGGTTGCGCTGAATCCGGCAACCACGCCGCGCCTGGCCATCAACAGCAGTTACGAGCGGGTTGTCGCCGACAGCAGCGGTGAATCCGCGCAGCCCCTGCGCGAAATGCTGCAGGAGGCGCGCTGGCTGACCCGCGGCCTGTCGATGCGCTACGACACCCTGCTACGCACAGCACGAGTGATCATCGAACGCCAGGCGGCCTTCCTGGTCAACGGCGACGAATCGATGGCGCCACTGACCCTGAAGGAAGTGGCCGACCTGATCGGCATGCACGAGTCCACTGTCTCGCGGATCACCTCCGGCAAGTACCTGCAGACCCCGCGTGGCACCTTTGAACTGAAGCACTTCTTCGCCGTGCGCCTGGAAGGCGCCAGTGTCTCCGGGCAGGCCGTCAAGGCCATGGTCAAGCGCCTGATCGATGCCGAACCGGCCGCCCGTCCGCTGGCCGACGAGGCCATTGCAGGCCTGCTGGCACGCCAGGGAGTGAACATTGCACGCCGGACCGTCGCAAAATACCGCGAACAGCTTGATATCGCCCCGGCCCGCGAGCGTCGCCGCCAGAGCAGCAAGCCCCAGCTGGCCCGTGTGGGCTGAGACCAAGGATTCCCATGAACAAGCTCACCGTAGTGCTGGTCGACGACCATGAAGGCTTCATCAACGCCGCCATGCGTCATTTCCGCAAGATCGACTGGCTGGAAGTGGTCGGCAGCGCCGCCAACGGACTCGAGGCGATCGAGCGCTCCGAAGCGCTGCGCCCGCAGGTCGTGCTGATGGACCTGGCCATGCCGGAAATGGGCGGGTTGCAGGCCACGCGCCTGATCAAGACCCAGGACCAGCCACCGTACATCGTGATCGCCAGTCATTTCGATGACGCCGAACACCGCGAACACGCACTGCGCGCCGGTGCCGATAATTTCGTCAGCAAGCTGTCCTATATCCAGGAAGTGATGCCGATCCTGGAAGGGCTCAAGGTACAAGAAGATGAGTGAGTCAC
The DNA here is from genome assembly GCF_056760015.1 of Stenotrophomonas sp. STEN029. Taxonomy (NCBI): domain Bacteria; kingdom Pseudomonadati; phylum Pseudomonadota; class Gammaproteobacteria; order Lysobacterales; family Lysobacteraceae; genus Stenotrophomonas; species Stenotrophomonas sp. STEN029. The sequence goes on from NZ_JBRREC010000052.1 coordinate 7,280, forward strand.
GCATTCTGGTGATCGACGCCGACGGCATGCGTGCCGAGCGCACTTTGGCCCTGCTCGAGTTCATGGATTTCAATCCGCGCTGGGTCAGCGACGCGCAGGATATCGACGTCAGCCGTCACCGCAGCAACGACTGGATGGCCGTGGTGGTGGGCGCGCTTGAAGACGCCGATCGTGCCGCCGGTTTCTTCACCTGGCTGGCCGGCAATTCGTTGCCGCCGCCGATCCTGTTGGCTGAAGGCGACCCGTTGGCCTTCTCGCGCCACTATGGCCTGCACGAAGCCAATGTCTGGCCGCTGGAGCAGCCGATGCGCCACGCGCAGATGGAAACGCTGCTGCGCCGCGCCAGCCTGAAACGACTGGACGCCGAACACCAGGCCGACAGCGCAGGTGACAGCGGTCCGACCGGACACAGCCCGGCGGTCACCGAGCTGCGCCAGCTGATCGAGCAGGTCTCCAATTTCGATACCACCGTGTTGGTGCTGGGCGAGTCCGGTACCGGCAAGGAAGTGGTTTCGCGCGCCATCCATCAGCGCTCGCCACGCCGCGATGGCCCATTCATCGCCATCAACTGTGGCGCGATTCCGCCGGATCTGCTGGAAAGCGAGTTGTTTGGCCACGAGAAAGGCGCCTTTACCGGTGCATTGAGTGCACGCAAGGGCCGCTTTGAAATGGCCGAGGGCGGCACCCTGCTGCTGGACGAAATCGGCGACATGAGCCTGCCGATGCAGGTCAAGTTGCTGCGTGTGCTGCAGGAGCGCAGCTTCGAGCGCGTCGGCGGCAACCAGACCATCCGCTGCAATGTGCGGGTGATCGCCGCCACCCACCGTGACCTGGAATCACGTATCGCCGATGGCAAGTTCCGCGAGGACCTGTTCTATCGCCTCAACGTGTTCCCGATCGAAGTACCTGCACTGCGTGAGCGCGCCAGCGATCTTCCGGTGCTGGTCGAAACCATCGCCACCCAGCTTGCACGTACCGGCCGCGGTGAAGTCCGCTTCGCACCAGAGGCGCTGCAGGCACTTGCCAGCTACGCGTGGCCCGGCAATGTGCGCGAGCTGACCAACCTGGTCGAACGCCTGGCCGTGCTGCATCCTGGCGGCACCGTACGCGTGCAGGACCTGCCCAGCCGTTACCGCGGTGACCAGGCAAGCGTTGTCGCCGCGGGCAGCAACGACGAACGCCCGATGCTGCTGGGCAAGCAGGTCCCAGCACCGGCACAACCCAGCAGCCAGCCCACTGGCCTGATCAACAAGATCAGCGCCCCGGACAATGGCAACCAGTTGCCACGCGAAGGCATGGACCTGCGCGACCATATGGCCGGCATCGAGCTGACCCTGATCAACGAAGCACTGGAGCGTACCCAGGGCGTGGTCGCCCACGCTGCGCAGCTGCTCGGCCTGCGCCGCACCACGCTGGTTGAAAAACTGCGCAAGTACGGCATCGAGCGCGATTCGGTCGAAGCGACCGGCCAGTAAACCTTTGCGGCCGGCGAAGCACTCGCCGGCCCTATCCCCACCTCACTGCACCACGATGCACGCCCGCGTGCCTCGGTGATGCCTGCTGCGTACAGCACGGCACGAATCTTGCAGCATCCGTCCTGTCACTTGCCGCCCGCCCCGCACATGAAGCCTGCCGATACTGGAATGAAAGCCGTCATCCTTGCCGGAGGCCTGGGTACCCGCATCAGCGAGGAATCCCACCTGCGGCCCAAGCCCATGATCGAAATCGGCGGCAAGCCGATCATCTGGCACATCATGAAGCTCTACACCCACTTCGGCATCACCGATTTCGTGGTGTGTCTTGGCTACAAGGGCTATGTGATCAAGGAGTACTTCGCCAACTACTTCCTGCACATGTCCGATGTCACATTCGACATGGCCGAGAACCGCATGCAGATCCACAACCGCAACGCCGAACCCTGGCGGGTGACGTTGGTGGACACGGGTGACAGCACCTCCACGGGCGGCCGCTTGAAGCGCGCACGCGAGTACCTGGGCAACGACACCTTCTGCCTGACCTACGGCGACGGCGTCGCCGACATCGACATTGCCGGGCTGGTCGATTTCCATCGCAATCACGGCCGGCTCTCCACGGTTACCGCGGTGCAGCCACCTGGCAGGTTTGGCGCACTGGACATCAACGGTACACAGGTCAGCGGCTTCAAAGAGAAGCCGCTCGGTGACGGCGCCTGGATCAACGGTGGCTTCTTCGTGCTGGAGCCAGGCGTGTTCGACTATATCGAAGGCGATGCCACCACATGGGAGCAGGAGCCCATGCGCAATCTCGCCGAAGCAGGCCAGCTGATGTCCTTCCTGCATCACGGCTTCTGGCAGCCGATGGATACCCTGCGCGACAAGAGCCTGCTTGAGGAGCGCTGGTCACAAGGCAAGGCGGAGTGGAAGCTGTGGCAGTGAATCCTGACTTCTGGCGTGGTCGCCGGGTATTCCTCACCGGCCATACCGGCTTCAAGGGTGGCTGGCTCGCGCTGTGGCTGCAGCAGATGGGCGCGCAGGTGCAGGGCTATGCCTTGCCGGCGCCTTCCGGTGGCTCGCTTTGGCAGGCCGCTCAGATCACTGATCTGGTCGACAGCGACCTGGCCGACATCCGTGATGCCGAACGTCTGGGTGCCGCGCTGGCCCGGCAGCAACCGGAACTGGTGCTGCACCTTGCCGCGCAGCCACTGGTACGCGAGTCATACCGCAGCCCGGCCGATACCTGGTCGACCAATGTCACCGGCACGCTCAACCTGCTGGAAGCCGTGCGCCAATGCGACAGCGTCCGTGCCGTGCTGGTGGTCACCTCCGACAAGTGCTATGACAACCGCGAATGGGTGTGGCCCTACCGTGAGCAGGACGCACTGGGCGGCCACGACCCCTACAGCAGCAGCAAGGCGGCGGTAGAGCTCCTGTGCGCATCCTGGCGTGCGTCCTACCTGCAGGAACGCGGCGTGGCGGTTGCCACCGCCCGCGCCGGCAACGTCATCGGCGGCGGTGACTGGTCGCCCGAGCGCCTGCTGCCCGACATCATGCGCCAATGGCAGCAGCAACAGCCGGTAACCCTGCGCTATCCCGGCGCCACCCGTCCGTGGCAGCACGTGCTCGAACCCCTGCACGGCTATCTGTTGCTGGCCCAGGCCTTGCTGCAGCGTCAGGAAGGTGCGGATTCGGCCTGGAACTTCGGCCCCGATGCGGCCGGTGTCGCCAGCGTCGGCACCGTCGTCGAGCAACTGGCCGAGCTCTGGCCCGGTGAGGCCCGCTGGCAGATTGATACGGCGGCACAGCCGCACGAAGCCGGGCTGCTGGCGCTGGATTCGGCCAAGGCACGGCACTTGCTTGCATGGAAACCATGCTGGTCGCTGCCACAGGCGCTGGCCCAGACCGTGCGCTGGCACCAGGCATGGCAGGCAGGCACCGACATGCAGCAGTACACCCTCTCCCAGATTGAAGATTTCCAGAACAGCACCCGATGAATCACGACGAACTCCAGCTGCGCCAACAGATCGCCGAACTTGTCGGTCAGTACGCCGACCGCCATCTGGCGCCGTCTGCCTTTGTCCCGGGCAGCAGCACGGTCGCACCATCAGGCAAGGTGATTGGCGCCACCGAGCTGAAATCGATGATGGAAGCGGTGCTGGACGGCTGGCTCACCACCGGGCGCTTCAACGATGCCTTCGAGAAGAAGCTGGCGCGCTACCTCGGCATCCGCAATGTATTGACCACCAATTCGGGCTCTTCCGCCAACCTGCTGGCGTTCTCGGCGCTGACATCGCCTCGCCTGGGCGAGCGTGCCATCGGCAAGGGCGATGAAGTGATTGGCGTTGCCGCCGGCTTCCCGACCACGGTCAATCCGATCCTGCAGTGCGGCGCGGTACCGGTATTCGTCGATGTCGAGCTGGGTACCTACAACGTCAACGCCGAGCTGATCGAAGCGGCGATCACGCCGCGCACCCGCGCCATCATGCTCGCCCACACCTTGGGCAACCCGTTCAACCTGGCCGTGGTCCGCGAACTGTGTGACCGTTATGGCCTGTGGCTGATCGAGGACTGCTGCGACGCACTCGGCTCCACCTATAACGGCAAGCTCGTAGGCAGCTTCGGAGACATCGGCACGCTGAGCTTCTACCCGGCCCACCACATCACCATGGGCGAAGGCGGCGCCGTGTTCACCGGCTCGCCCCGGCTGAAGCGCATCATCGAATCGTTCCGCGACTGGGGCCGTGACTGCTATTGCGGTCCAGGCACGGACAACACCTGCGGCCAGCGTTTTGACTGGCAGCTGGGCGGCCTGCCGGAAGGCTACGACCACAAGTACACCTACTCGCATCTTGGCTACAACCTCAAGATCACCGACATGCAGGCCGCCTGTGCATTGGCGCAGATGGACCGGCTGGACGGCTTCATCGCAGCACGCAAACGCAATTTCGCCTGGCTGCACGAGCGCCTGTCCGGCAGCACCGAGCAACTGATCCTTCCGCATGCCACGCCCAACAGCGATCCGTCTTGGTTCGGCTTCCCGATCACCCTGCGCGACGGCAGCGGCGTACTGCGCGAAGACCTGCTGCGCCATCTGGACAGCCACAAGATCGGCACCCGCCTGCTGTTCGCCGGCAACCTTACCCGCCAGCCCTATATGCAGGGCCAGAACTACCGCGTAAGCGGCGAGTTGCCGGTAACCGACAAGGTCATGAAAGACACGTTCTGGATCGGCCTGTGGCCGGGCCTTGGCGAAGACCATCTGGAACACGCTGCGGCCTGCATCGAAGACAGCCTGCAGCTCGCGCGCACCCGTCCACGATCTGCGATTGGAGTAGATGCATGAACATGCTTGCGCAGAAGCTGAGCCTTGGCTCGGACAGCAGCGTCCTCGATGCAATCAAGCTGCATGAGGCGGATGCATTGAAGACCGCGTTCGTGCTGGACACCGAACACCGTGTCCTGGGTGTCGTCACCGATGGCGATATCCGTCGCTACCTGCTCAATGGCGGACAGACCAGCCAGGCCGTCACCGCCTGCATGAACCAGACCTTCCATTCGGTCAGCGCTGAAGCCAGCCGCGAGGAGCTGGCCAAAGCCTTCAACCTCGGCTACGGCGCGTTGCCGGCCCTGGATCGGCTTGGCAGATTGGTCAGCGTCCACACCAAGCGCTCAAGCACCATCGAGCTGAACGGTTTCGCGCTAGGCGGCGAGCGGGTATTCGTCATCGCCGAGATCGGCAACAACCATAACGGCTCGTTGGAACTGGCCAAGCGTCTGGTCGATGCATCGATTGCTGCAGGCGTTGACGCCGTCAAGTTCCAACTGCGCAATCGCCAGGCCCTGTACCGCTGCCAGGCCGATGGCTCGCGTGCGGAAGACCTGGGGGTGGAATACCTGCAGGATCTGCTCGACAAGGTCGAATTGAGCCTGGACGAGCACCGGCAGCTACGTGCGTACTGCCGGCAGAAGAACATCACCTACATCTGCACACCCTGGGACGAGCCCAGCGTGGACGCGTTGGCCAGCTTCGATGTGGCGGCGGTGAAAATCGCCTCGGCCGATCTCTGCAATCCCTACCTCATCGCCAAAGCCGCGAGCCTGGGCAAGCCGTTGATCCTGTCCACCGGCATGTCCCACGAGCACGAGATCATCCGCACCATCGCACAACTGCGCGAGCTGAAGGTGCCGTTCGCCCTGCTCCATTGCAACAGCGCCTACCCCGCCCCGGAAGGCGACATCCAGCTCGGCTACATGGGCCGCCTGAAGCAGCTGCATGGGCTCGTCGGTTATTCCGGCCACGAGCGCGGTACCGCGATCACCCTGGGTGCGGTCGCGCTCGGCGCAAAGCTGGTCGAACGCCACATCACCCTGGATCGGGCGATGGAAGGCCCGGATCACCTGGCAAGCCTGGAGCCGACCGAGTTCAGGCAACTGGTGGAAGGCATACGCCAGCTGGAAGCCGCACTGCCTTGGCAGCGCCCGGGCCGGCGTCTTTCCCAGGGCGAACTGCTCAACCGCGAGAATCTCGGCAAGAGCGTGATTACCACCCGGCCGGTCCTCGCAGGTACGGTGTTCGAGCCCAGCATGCTGCGTGTGGCCAGCCCCGGCCAGGGGCTGGCGCCGTACCGCCTGCACGAACTACTAGGCAAGACTGCAATGCGCGACATCGCCGAAGCGGGCTTTCTGTTTGAAAGCGACCTGGATGCGCCGCGCTGCGGGGAACGTCTGGCGTTCTCCGTTCCCATCCCATGGGGCGTTCCGGTGCGTTACCACGATTTCCTGGACTACCGCCGACGCATCGAGCCGGACCTCTTCGAATTCCACCTTTCCTACCGCGACCTCGGGCTGAAGCCGCAGCGCTTCCTCGATCAAGTCAACTGCAGTCGCCTGGTGGTGCATGCGCCAGAGCTGTTCGAGAACAGCGAACTACTGGATCTGGTGGCCGATGATGCTGGCTGTCGTCGTCGTTCCATCGACAACCTGCAACGAGTGGTGGATGCCACCCTGCAGATCGGCGAGTTCTTCCCGCATGCCAAGGACCGTCTGATCATTGGCAACGTCGGTGGCTTCTCTGCTGATGCACCTCGCCCGCGGCACACGCGCGCAGCCCTCTATGAGCGCTTCCACGAATCCTGCGCACGCATCGACTTCGGTGGCACCGAACTGATTCCACAGAACATGCCGCCGTTCCCCTGGCATTTTGGCGGCCAGCGTCACCAGAACATTTTCATGATGCCGGACGAACTGGCAGCACAAGCACACGACCACGGTATTCGGCTGTGCCTGGATCTGTCGCACCTGCAGATGACCTGTTTCCACTTCAATCTGGACTTCCAACAGGCGCTGGAGCAACTGCTGCCCTACTCGGCGCACCTGCATGTCGCAGACGCCAAGGGGGCAAACGGCGAAGGCGTGCTGATGGGTACCGGCGACATCGATTGGCCGCTCACCTGGTCGCGGATCGTGCGCCATCCCAAGGTCAGCTTCATCCCGGAAGTGTGGCAAGGCCACAAGGACCATGGTGCCGGCTTCTGGTCCGCGCTGGAGTTCCTCGGCAGCCTGCCATCGCCCGCTTCCCGACACGCGCTTCCGCAGTTGGAATACTGCGCTTGAGCACAGTGCAAGCAACCCTTCAATCGCAATCCGGCATCCCGACAAAGCGGATGCCCCTCCATGCAAACGGAACACACAATGCGCGTCGCTGATTACATCATGAGCCGCCTGGCCGACCTCGGCATCCAGCAGGTCTATTTTCTCCCTGGCGGCGGCGCCATGCACCTGAACGACGCACTTGGCCGGCACCCAGCGCTTGAGCCGGTGCTCTGCCTGCACGAACAAGCCGCTGGTGTTGCCGCAGAAGCCGCCAGCAAACTGACCGGCGGCCCGTCGGCATGCATGACGACCTGTGGCCCGGGCGCTACCAATGCCGTCACCGCCGTGCTGGGCGCCTGGTTGGACTCGTCGCCGGTGTTCTTCATCTCTGGCCAGGTCAAGAGTGCCGACCTGAAGACCGGAACAAACCTGCGCATGCTTGGCGTGCAGGAAGCGGATATCGTTTCCATCGTCGCCCCGATCACCAAGCACGCCGTCACGCTGACGGACCCCCAGGCCGTGGCCGAGGTATTCGACCAGCTGGAACAAGCCGCCTTGCAAGGCCGCCGCGGGCCAGTGTGGCTTGATGTACCGCTGGACGTGCAGGCTGCTCAGGTTGACCCTGCGCTGCTGAGGCGTGCTCCGACTGCCCCGTCATTGCCGCCTGCCGACCTGGCTGACCCGGTTGCGCGCACGATTGCACTGCTGCAAGCCGCACAACGGCCGGCCATCATTGCCGGCAGCGGAATCCGCATGTCCGGTGCAGTTGACGTGTTCCGCAGCTTCTTCGAACACGCAGGCATTCCGGTGCTGCCGACATGGCTGGCGATGGACCTGATCGAAGATGCCCACCCGCTGTATGCAGGCCGTCCCGGTTCGATTGCGCCACGCTGGGCCAACTTCAGTCTGCAAAACTGCGATGTCCTGATCGTCTTGGGCTCGCGCCTGGACATGGCCTTGACTGCCTATAACCATGCCAATTTCGCCCCGAATGCCAAGAAAGTGGTAGTGGACATAGACGCGGCCGAGATCGAGAAACTGCAGATGCCCATCGACGTCGCAGTCGTAGGCGACGCCAAGCCCTTCATCTCCGCATTGGATGCCGCCGTCCATGCACAGGCCCTGCCATCCTACGCACAGTGGCATCAGCGCATCACCGACTGGCGCGCGCGCTACCCTTTGCTGACCGCTGAACATGAGGACGACAGCAATGGGGTGAGCATGTACCAGTTCACCGATCGGCTCTCGCAGCAGCTTGCCGAGGGCGACATCATCGCGCCCTGCAGTTCGGGCTTTGCCGCCGAACTGTTCCTGCTGAATCTGCGCTTGAAGAAAGCACAGCGCTGTTTCCACAACCGCGGCACGGGCTCGATGGGCTTTGGTATCCCTGCCGCCATCGGCGCCTGTCTGGCCAGCGGACGCGTCCGCACCATCTGCGTCGAAGGCGATGGTGGCCTGCAGATGAACGTGCAGGAGCTCGCCACCTTGGCGGCGCTCAATCTGCCGGTGAAGCTGTTCGTGATCAACAATCAGGGCTATGCCTCGATACGAACCTCGCAGCAGACCCACTTCAAGCTGCTGGTCGGCGCCGATGGCAGCAGCGGCATGCGTTTGCCTGACCTGTCGCGTCTGGCGGGTGCATATGGCATCGGCTACGCAAGAATCGACTCACATGCCGAACTGGAGCGGAACATTGCCGAAGTGCTGGGAAGTCCTGGTCCGGTGCTGTGCGAAGTCCTGGTGCATGCTGAAGAGCCCCGCGTGCCACGGGTGATGACGCGCATCAACACCGATGGCAAGCCAGAGACCGGCACCCTGCAGGACCTGTATCCCTTCCTGCCCGCCACAGAACTGGCTGCCCAGATGGAGAACTCGCCTGCATGAACGCCGTACCATCATTTGACGCTGTGCACGCAAGTAAGGACGCAACCACGCCCGCCGGGCAAGCCGACTACTGGGCAGCTTTCTACGCCAATGCACGCAGCAACGTTCCAGTCTATCCCTCGCAGTTCGCCGCCTTCGCCATCAATGAGTTCGGCAACGTCGATGGCGTGATCGAATTTGGCTGTGGCAACGGTCGCGATAGCGTGTTCTTCGCTGGCAACGGTATTCCGTTGCTGGCGCTAGATGCCTCAAACGAAGCCATCTCGCTATGCCAGCAACGCAACGCGCATGCCCATGCACGCTACGCGACCTGCAAGGCCTCCGAGGCACATAAGCAGGTTCGCGAGTTTCTACAGGGCAAGCCACGTGTCGCAGTTTATGCACGGTTCTTCCTGCATACCATCGAGGAGGCGGAGCAGCGTGCATTCCTTGGATTGCTCGGCGAGTTGCTGCCCACGGGGAGCCGGGTGTTCCTGGAATACCGCACAACCGACGACGCGGACCAGCAAAAAGCGTTCGGTACCGGTCATTTCCGTCGCTATCTGGATCATCTGGATGCGCTTACGGCTATACGCCACGCCGGTTTCAGTCTCGACTACGAGATCGAAGGCCGCGGACTGGCAAAGTACAAGAACGAGGACGCGCGCGTTGGCCGCTGCGTTGCCACCCGTCTATGAGCACCGCCATGCAGACCACAACTGACACGCGCCTCGCCGGCAAACTGGTGCTGTTCGGCGCCGGCAAGAGTGGCGGGCTGTTCCTTGAGCAGAACCCGGCACTGGAGATCCTGGCCGTCGCTGACAACGACGTTACCCGGCACGGCAGCAGTTTCCACGGCCATCCGCTGATCGCGGCCACCCAGATCGCTGATCTGGACTGCGATGCCATCGTCATCACGAGCGTCTGGTCAAGCAGCATCCTGACGCAGCTGGGCGAGCTTGGGTTAGGCCACATCCCAACCATCATCCCGGGCAAGCGCGAGATGAAGGGAATGCGTGACGTGCATCCGTTCTCGCAACCTGAAACCAAGCAACTGGCGCGCGAGCTTGTGCTGTTCCTGCATGCCCTTACCGATGCAAACGGAATCGACCTGCACCTTGACTTCGGCACCCTGCTCGGCGCGGTGCGCGACCACGATTTCATTGCGTGGGACGACGACATTGACTTCTCCATCGTCGACCACCAGTTCGACGCTGCGATCGCCCTGGTCAGCGCCAACCGGCACCTTTTGCCCCAGGCCGACCGGGTGGTCTGGTCCATCGAGCTGATCAGCGCGCATGGGCGTGGCGTGGTCCTGCGCCTGACCTGCAACAACCTGGACGGCAGCGAGCGTTTGATCCCGTTCGAAACCGACCTGATCCGCCGCGAGCCCCGCGATGGCTACGCTGTCGCAATTGGCTCCATGCCTGAATGGTACTGCCCGCTGCACCACTTCCAGCAACACGACAGCATCGAAGTGTTCGGGCAGACGTTGAAAGCGCCGCATGATGCGCTTGGCTATCTCGACTTCGTGTACGGGAATTGGCGCACCCCGCGCAAGGACATGGCCTTCGCCGACTATGCCCATGCCGGTGAGGTTCCATTCGGGCAGTTCGAAACAACGACACACACGCTCTGAGCGCAGCTGACGGAAGATACAGATGGTTCCCCTGACCGTTGCGTTGCTGACGTACAACCGCGCGCACTACCTGCGGCAATCGCTGCAGGCCATTGTCGACCAGACCTGGGGCGACTTCGAACTGCTGGTGCTTGACAACGGCAGCACCGATGAGACCCCGCAGGTCGTGTTGTCGTTCAATGATCCGCGCCTGCGTTACGTACGCAATCCGCCCGGGTCCACCGCCCGCTTCAACAACATGTCGGCGCTTTGGCTGTTCCGCGGCGAACGCCTGCTGATCACCCATGATGACGACATCATGGAACCGGACATGCTCAAGCGACAGATGGCACTGATCGCGGCACACCCCGAGCTCACCGCGGTATGGACCAACAAAAGCATCATCGACAAGCACGGAAAGCAGGTGCAGGCATGGTTCTCCGCCCCCGGACCGGACCGCATCTTCGCCCGCGGTGAGTTCATTGCCAGGGCGGCGGTGGAGAACCTCTGGCATCCGCCGAGCAGCCTGATCTTCTCGCCACGCCTGCAATCCTTGAAGAAGCTGCAACAGGCCTATCTTGCCGCCACACCACCCAGACACCGGGGCAACGGCGATCTGGTGGTGCCGGCGACGATGAACCTGCATGGGCCAGTCGGATTCGTCAACGCCCCGCTGCTGCGCTACCGCCAGCACGACGTGCAGCAGACGCAGCAGGTTCACCTGGCGCGTGCAGCGCTGTACAGCTCGACGATGCTGTCCCGGTTGATCAAGAAAACCGACTATTGCGACGAGTTCCTGCCGATATTCGATGCCCGCATCGCCAGATTCAAAGCGCAGGACCTGTTGCTCGATGTATCGGCAAGACAGATCCCCGCATCCATCCTTGCAAGGATGCAGCGACTACTGGACAAAGCCCCACTTCGCTTGAGCTATAGTCCGCTCGCCCTGTCTCCGCTGCTACCGCTGATTCTTCTGCTTGCCCAGCTCGGCCGTGCCGACGCAGCCACGGATGCGCTCGCGGATAATCCGCTTGCAACCGCAGGCATACCGGGTCCCGCAAATCGACTGCAGCAATGGATTGCGCTCGCCCGCTCGGAACGAAACATCTTCACCGGTTACGCTCCAGGGACGAACGTCGTCATCCTTGGCAGCGTGATGCTGGCCGCGATCCTCATACAGGAGGCCCGCAAGGCCGACCTCAATGTCGTGTGTTGCCTTGACTCGAATGTGACCCGACAAGGCATCCAGTGGCTGGGCGTTCCCATCGTCGCCCACGACTGGCTGCAGACAGCGACCGGCATCGACCTGATCGTGCTGAGCGCCGAGCGTGATCACGAGCAGGAGCTGATAGAAGGTATGCACCAGCTGTCTCCAGCAACACCGGTTGTGTCCTGGAAGCAACTCCTGGACGCGGCCGCATGAGCGCACCCAACCCACTGCTGGCGGAGATCCAGCAGGCCTTACCACGCATTCCGGTAGTCGGTGAGCTGCAGCAAAGCCTGCACGGAAAGCATATCCTGATCACCGGCGGCAGCGGCTTCTTCGGTCGCTGGCTGCTGGCGCTGCTGCAGGCGCTGAACAGCAGCGATTGTGACGTCCGGGCCAGCGTTGTGTCGCGCGATCCGCAACGTTTCCTCGCGCTGAATCCCTGGTACACCCAGGCCAGCTGGCTGCACTGGCACCAGCATGACATCCGCCAGCTTCCCACCAGGGCCGCTGGCGCCATCGATCTCGTCCTGCATGCGGCAACCGACACCTCGGCAGCGGCTGGCGCAAACCCCCTGCAACTGTTCGACACGATCATGGAAGGCGCCCGCAGGGTTCTTGACGCAGCGCTATCAGGCGGTGCCCGCCGCGTCCTTTTCACCGGCTCCGGTGCCCAGTATGGAAGCCTGCCCTTCGGCATTCCTGTCGCCGAATGCAACCAGCAGGCGTGTGACAGCCGCCTCCCGGCAAGCGCCTATGGCGAGGGCAAACGGGCCCAGGAAACCCTTGCGGCCATCCATGCCCGGGAAAGCTCGATCGAGATGATCTATACCCGGTGTTTCGCGTTCTCCGGTGCTGGCCTGCCATTGGATGCACATTTTGCGATTGGCAACTTCGTGCGTGATGCCCTGCAACGCGACGCGATCTACCTGAGCTCCGGCGGACAGTCGGTACGCAGCTACCTGCATGGCGGCGACCTTGCGGTGTGGCTGCTTTTCCTGTTGATTCGTGGTGCTCCCGGCGAGGCCTACAACGTGGGCTCGGACGAGGCATTGAGCATCCGCGAGCTGGCTGCACGGGTTCGTGACCAACTGGCACCTGGTAAACCCCTGGCCTTCCCGAATGGCCGGGCTGGCCCGACCTCCTACTACGTTCCGGATATCAGCAAGGCGCGCGCCCTGGGGCTGGATACCTGGACATCGCTGGACGCATCGGTGCAGGGCATGGCCCGGTACGGCGCTTGCAACACGCAGTGACATGGAACCACACATGATCGATTGGACCCGGATCGCCGGCGGACGCTGCAGCCATACTGCCTGGAATGTCGGCATCGCCGGGTACTGCCCTGTCACCGGGCAGTTGTTTCTACTGTCCAATTCACGCTGGCAATCGCTGCTGATCGAGCTTCCGTTGCAGCAGTTACAGGCATATGGCGATGCCAACCTGCTCTCGTTCCGTCGCTTTGAACTCGCGCAGACCACGGACACTGATGCGCTGCTGCTATTGGGCGTGAGCTGGGAAGATGACGCCCTGCTTGATCCAGATGCGGTACCGCGTCGTTACCTGCTGCTTTCCGCCGGCGACCAGATGCCAGCGCAGGAGCAGGCCAAGGCCTTCGAGAAAATCCTCATTCCTGCCGACGTAGAGCCGCAGGACCGCCGCCTCGTGCATCTCAATCCCCCCGCCATGGACAGCGAACAGGAGCTGGCCGCCAACAGCAACCCAGCGTTGAACTATCCACGCAGCATCGACTGCTGGATCAACAAAGTGACGGCAGCCATCGCCGCCGATGCCTCGGTGGTACGTCGCAGCGTGCCGTTACTCAGCGTATTGATACCGACCTACAACTACGGAAGGTTCCTGGCCACCTGCGTACAGTCGGTGCTGGACCAGCAGCTGGTCGACATCGAAATTCTGGTCCTGGACAATGCCTCCAGCGACGATACCGCGGAGGTCATGGCGGCATTCGCCGACGAGCCGCGCGTCCGCTACATCCGTAACCGACACAACTATGGCGTAGGCCACAACTGGGTGAATGGCCTGCGCATCGCGCAAGGCCGGTATTTCTGCATCCTCGCCGCCGATGACCACCTGAATCCAGGTTACCTTGCACAGCTGCTGCCGCGCCTGCAGGCCAATCCGCAGGCTGCAGTCGGCTACACCGCTATCAGCTGGATCGACGAGCATGGCCTGCCGGTGCAGCAAGCCCGTCATCCCGGGCTGCGTGATACCGACTACAGCGGCGGCCGCAACGAACTGGCCGACCTGCTGATCCATGACTGTTACATGCCGTTGTCGGCCGTTGTCTACCAGCGCCATGCTTTTCTCGCCGGCTGGCGCCCAAAGAAAACCAATGGTGGTGGCGACTGGCAGATGGTGGTCCAGATGGCCGAGCGCCACCCGGATTTCGTCTATGTCAGCGAGCCAGGCGTCAGCTATCGCAGCCATGGTGCGCAGGACTCCCACCGCTTCTATGGCTCAAGCGCACCTTTGTCGGACCACCTCAGCATCGTTGAGGGCGTATTCGAGCGCGATGCGCAGGATCGCTTGAAAGGTCGCGAGTTTGAGGTCGCCGACCACATCCAACGTCGGCTCGAGCGGTACCCGCAGGAACATCAGTCTCCACTGGGAGACCGCGCGAGATCCTTGATCCGCCGACTGGAAGCCTTGGCGGAGCAGCTCGCTGCTCCATTGTTCAGCGTCATTGTCACCACCTTTGACCGCCCCACCCTGCTGCGTGATGCGTTGGCCAGTATCGCCGCGCAGAGCTTGCAGGATTTCGAAGTAATCCTGGTCAACGACAATGGCATGGCGATCGAAGAACTGATTACTTCAACGCCGCTGTCCATCAACTATCTGCGCCAGGCCCGCAACCAGGGACCGGCTGCGGCACGCAATGCCGCGCACAAACTGGCACACGGTCGCTACATCGTCTATCTCGACGATGACGACCTGTTCCTGCCAGACCATCTCCAGGTATTGGCCGATGCCATCCGGCAACAGCCGGGCCACGTGGTTTATACCGACGCAGTGTTCGTCACTGAGCGAATCGGTGACGGAATACGCGAGGTGCTTGCAGAAGAGCGTCGTTACCCACATGCGCGTTACTCCCATGCCCACCTGTCGGTAGACAACTACATCCCGGTCAACACGTTCGCCTGGCCACGTGCACTCGCCGCCCAGGTCGGTGGCTTCGATGAGCGATTGGAAGGACTGGAAGACTGGGATTTCCTGCTGCGCCTGGCCGCCAACGTGCCATTCCACCACATCCATCAGGAAACCGTGCAGGTACGCATGCGCGCCGATGCCGACGAGCGTCGCTCCGTGCACGCCTTCGCGCATTATCCGGCGCTGTACCGGAAGATCTATTCCCGCCATTCCGACCTGGACACCGAGAGCGTCCGCATCGGCCGCGCCGAACGCTTGACGCAGTTCGGCATCCATCTGCCGCAGACAGCTGAATCCGTGATCGAGAACTGGCGGGCCATTCGCCACCCGACACCTGCACAGCGACAGCTGTGCGAGCAGCGCATGCGCACGGTAGGCGCCCCACCGCGACTGTGCGTAGTCCTGTGGAGTGTTGACGGAGACACCGCCGCCGCCGAACGCAGCATCGCCAGTCTCGCTATCGATGGCGTGATACCAGAGGGCCTGCAGGTCATCGTGGTGGCCTGTGCTGCCGCGGACCTCATGTCCGCGGCCGTGACCGTCGCGCAGGTGCAAGTGATCGCAGGGGATGCTCAAGCACTGGCAGCTACCCTCCAGACCCTCGCCTCGGATCCAACCATCGACTGGCTGCTGCTGGCCAACGCTGGCGACGAATTCACCCCGGGTGGACTGCTGCAGCTGCGCCTGCTGCTCGCCGAGCAGCCACACTTGCGTGCCGCCTTCGCCGACGGCTGGTATCGCAACCAGGACGGGACCTTGGCTCCCATGCTGCGCCCGGATCTCAACCTCGACCTGCTGCTTGGCAACCCGTCGATGCTTTCGTCGCACTGGATCTTCCGGACAGAGGCACTGCGTGATACAGGCGGCCTCGATCCGGCTGCCGGTGATGCGGCGGAACTGGACCTGATCCTGCGGCTCATCCATGCCGGCGGCTTCGACGGCATCCAACATCTATCTGAGCCTTTGCTTACCTGCGCGCCGCCGCGGCAAGACAGCCACTACCCGCAGATCGCCATCCTCGCACACCTGCAGGCGCGCGGTTACTCATCCGCGACGGTAGAGCCACTAGGCAACGGGCTCTACCGTATCGATCATGGTCACGAGCAGCAGCCAACGGTTGCGTTGGTCGTGATCGTGGCCCATGACACCACGCTGGGCGCTCTGGAGCGCTGCGTGGTCTCGGTGCTTGAGAAGACCCACTATTCCAACTACAGGCTTGTGCTGGTCGACAACGGCGCCGCGCCAGAGCTACGGCAATGGATGCAGCAGGTTGAAACACTGGCAGCTGACCGGGTGCAGGCGTTTGCCTTCGATCCACCACTACCACATGCCGCTGCGTGCAATCTGGCCGCGACTCAGAGCAGCGCCGACTACCTGCTGTTCCTGCGCCCCGGAGTGGCCGCACTGCAGCCACAATGGCTTGACGAACTGCTCAACCACGGCCTGCGTCCAGAAGTTGGCGTGGTTGGTGCCAAAACCGTGTCCGGCGAAGGCAAGCTCACCCATGCAGGTCTGGTGCCCGGCCTGCTCGCCAACGGCGGCCACGCGTTTGCAGGCGCGGCCATCGATGCGCCCGGATACATGAACCGCCTTCAGGTGGCGCAGCAGTATTCCGCAGTCGCTGACAGTTGCTTGTTGATCGACAAAGCGCTGTTCGTCGAACTGGACGGCTTCGACCATGCGACGTTCAGCGACGCAGGCGCAGATGTCGATCTATGCCTGCGCGCGCGTGCGCTGGGCTACCTGACGGTATGGACGCCGCATGCACTGCTGTTGCATTCAAACGAACCGGCTCCGTTGGCGGAGGCGGTAAAGGACGCTCTGTTCGATCGCTGGCTGCCCGTCCTCGCCCATGATCCCGCCTACAACCCTAGCCTGCGCCTGGATGTTGTCGGCGGCTTCAGACTGGGCGAGTCCGAGTTCTCATGGAAGCCATTGCCGTGGCGCCCTGTCCCACGCGTGTTGGCACAACCCGCTGATCCCTGGGGTAGCGGCCAATACCGGGTGATCCAACCACTCGAGGCCTTGAAGTCTGGGGGCCATGTAGAAGGTGTGCTCTATGCAACGCTGCTCGATCCGGTCGAGCAGGCGCGCATCGATCCGGATGTGGTGATCCTGCAGCGCCGCGTCAGCGAGGACGACCTGCACAGCATCCAGCGCATGGGCCGTTATTCGTCCGCTCTGAAGATCTACGAGCTGGACGACTACCTGCCCAACCTGCCGGCCAAAAGCGCACACCGTGAACACATGCCGCGCGATGTCCTGCGCAGCCTGCGCAAGGCACTCGGGCTCGTGGACCGCTTCGTGGTATCGACCCCGGCGATGGCCGAGGCGTTTGCCGGCCTGCATCCGGATATCCGCATTGCCGCCAACCGGCTGCCGGTGAACTGGTGGAAGCAGCTGCCGCTGGTCCGTCGCGACGGCGGCCCACGACCGCGGGTAGGCTGGGCCGGTGGACTTGGCCATACCGGTGACCTGGAGATGATCGCCGACGTCGTCAGCGAATTGGCGCAGGAAGTGGATTGGGTGTTCTTCGGCATGTGCCCGGATCGCCTGCGCCCGTATATCGCTGAGTTCCATCCGGGCGTGGACATTGCGCTCTACCCACGCGCCTTGGCGGGTCTGCAACTGGATCTGGCAATCGCACCACTGGAAGACAACCGCTTCAACGCCTGCAAGAGCAACCTGCGCCTGCTCGAATACGGTGCCTGCGCCATACCGGTGGTTTGCAGCGATGTCGGCCCTTACCAGGACCCTGCCTTGCCCGTCACCCGCGTACGCAACCGACACCGCGAATGGGTGGGTGCCATCCGTGAGCATCTGACCGACACCGCTGCCCGCCACAAAGCCGGCGACGCATTGAAGACCCTCGTCCACCGCGACTGGATGCTGGAAGGTGCTGGTCTGGACGAATGGCGCGCAGCTTGGCTGCCCTGACCCACAAATCAATGTCCCGCCTGCTAGACGGCCGCCGGTTCTCCGGCGGCCGTTTTGATTTGTGCTTCAAAACCGGCGCCAGCCTTGAGAGCCCAACCAGCAGCGTCGGGTTTCCGACACGTTCCGCACCACCGCGCCACGCATTCACGAACATCAAGGCCTTCACGGTTCCGGCACGCAACTTGCAGCTGTCCCAGCAGCTCCCCCACACGTTGCCCGGAACCCCGCACGATGTCCCACTCCATCACCTCTGTTCTCTCCCAGATCCGCACGCTGCAGAACCAGGTCGGGCAAGCCGCGCCCCTTGGTGATGCGCCGCGCAGCAATGCGATCCAGGGGCTGGCCGAAGGCAATGCCGTTACCGCGCCTTCGTTCAGCCAGGCCTTGCAGGGCGCCATCCAGGGCGTCAACGAAGCCCAGCAGAAGTCCGGGCAGTTGGCTGCCGCATTCGAGCGTGGCGATGCCAATGCCGACCTGGCCAAGGTCATGGTCGCCTCCCAACAGTCCTCGCTGGCGTTCCGCGCCACCGTGGAAGTCCGTAACCGTCTCGTCCAGGCTTACCAGGACGTGATGAACATGCCGCTGTAAGGATCCGCACGCATGGCACTCGCGCTGTCCAGAGAATCACTGAATCCGGAACGGGCTGGCGCCTGGTTCGACCGTCTGCAGAGCCTGCAGATCACCCGCCGTCTGGGTTTGATGGCAATGATCACGGTTGCCGTGGCAGCCGGTCTGTTCGTGTTCTTCTGGGCGCAGAAGCCGCAGATGATGCCGCTCTACACCGGGCTGGACCAGAAGGCGACCGCCGAAGCCACCGACCTGCTGCGCTCCGCACAGATTCCGTTTGAGCTGGACGCCACCACCGGTGCCATCAGCGTGCCGGAGAAGAACGTGCACGACGCGCGCCTGAAACTGGCCGGCTCCGGCCTGACCGAGAGCGGCCGCCTCGGCTTTGAGATGATGGAGCGCGATCCCGGCTTCGGCGTCAGCCAGTTCGTCGAAACCGCGCGCTACCAGCACGCGCTGGAAACCGAGCTGGTGCGCACCATCAGCAGCCTGCGACCGGTCCGCGATGCACGCGTGCACCTGGCCATTCCCAAGCCCAGCGCCTTCACCCGCCAGCGCGATGTCGCCAGTGCCTCGGTGGTGCTGGAACTGCGCGGTGGCCAGCAGCTGGAACGCAACCAGGTGGATGCCATCGTGCACATGGTCGCTTCCAGCATTCCTGATCTGGCGCCCGAGCGCGTGACCGTGGTCGACCAGAGCGGCCGCATGCTCACCATCGCCGACCCCAACAGCGAAGCCGCGCTCAATGCTGCGCAGTTCGATCAGGTGCGGCGTCTGGAAGGTTCCTACAACCAGCGCATCCGCGAACTGCTGGAGCCGATGACCGGTGCCGGCCGGGTCAATCCGGAAGTCAGCGTCGACATGGATTTCTCGGTCACCGAGGAAGCCCGCGAGCTGTTCAACGGTGAGCCGCAAAAGGTTCGTAGCGAGCAGATCAGCGAGAACAGCAGCGCCACCGCCGGCCCGCAGGGCATTCCCGGTGCGACCAGCAACACCCCGCCGGGCGCCGCTGCAGCACCGCCGGCTACCGCCGCCACGCCGACCGAAACCTCCAAGAACGCCACCCGCAACTACGAGCTGGACCGCACCCTGCAGCACACCCGCCAGCCGCCGGGCCGGGTCAACCGGGTGTCGGTTGCGGTTCTGGTGGACCATGTGCCGCGTGCCGGTGCCAACGGCAAGCAGACCGACCAACCGCTCACTGCCGCCGAACTGACCCGCGTCGAAGCATTGGTCAAGCAGGCCGTCGGCTTCAATGCCGAACGCGGCGACACGGTGTCGGTGATGAATGCACCGTTCGTGCGCGAATCCATTCCGGTCGAAGCCCCCAAGTGGTGGGAGAACCCGCAGGTGCGTGATGCACTGCGCCTGGTGCTTGGCGCCATCGTGGTCCTGGCCCTGCTGTTCGGCGTGCTGCGCCCCGCCCTGCGCCAGATCACCAGCACGCCCAAGGCCTTGTCGGGTCCGGAAGATCCACTCAGCGCAGACGTCCAGGTTCTCGATGACGGCACCGAGATGCCGGCACTTGCCGCCGACCGCCTGCACCTTGACGGCAAGCCAGCTTTGGCACTGCCGGTGGACGCTTATGAAGAACGCCTGCGCATGGCCCGCGAAGCAGTGAAGACCGACTCCAAACGGGTTGCCCAGGTAGTGAAGGGATGGGTGTCAAATGACTGATGCAATGCCGATGACCGGCGTGCAACGTGCCGCCGTACTGCTGCTGTCGCTCGGCGAGACCGACGCGGCCGAAGTGCTGCGTCACATGGAACCGAAGGAAGTGCAGAAGATCGGCATCGCCATGGCCACGCTCAGCGACGTCACCCGCGAGCAGGTGCAGCAGGTGATGGATGATTTCGGTGCCGAACTGGGCAACAAGACCTCGCTGAGCGTCGGCTCGGACGACTACATCCGCAACATGCTGGTGCAGGCGCTGGGCAATGAGAAAGCCAGCAACCTGATCGACCGCATCCTGCTCGGCCGCAACACCACTGGCCTGGATGCGCTGAAGTGGATGGACCCGCGTGCAGTCGCTGACCTGGTGCGCAACGAGCACCCGCAGATCATCGCCATTGTCATGGCCCACCTGGAAACCGACCAGGCCGCCGAAGCGCTGAAGCTGCTGCCCGAGCGCACCCGCGTCGACGTGCTGCTGCGCATTGCCACCCTCGACGGTATTCCGCCGAACGCGCTGAACGAACTCAACGAGATCATGGAGCGCCAGTTCGCCGGCAACCAGAACCTGAAGTCGTCGAACATCGGCGGCGTGCAGTGTGCTGCCAACATCCTCAACTTCATGGACGGCGGCCAGGACCAGGCCATCCTCACCGAGATCGCCCGCATCGATTCGCCGCTGGGCAGCCGCATCCAGGACCTGATGTTCGTGTTCGACGACCTGGTGGACCTGGACGATCGCGAAATGCAGCTGGTGTTGCGCGAAGTGAGCGGCGAACGCCTGGGCCTGGCCCTGCGCGGCGCCGACATCAAGGTGCGCGACAAGATCACCCGCAACATGTCGCAGCGGGCAGCCGAGATCCTGCTCGAAGACATGGAAGCGCGCGGCCCGGTACGCCTGTCCGATGTGGAAGGCGCGCAGCGCGAAATCCTCGCCATCGTCAAACGCATGGGCGATGAAGGCACCATCACCCTCGGCGGCGCAGCGGAGGCCATGCTGTGATCAATGCCGTGCGCTGGCACGCCCCGGATCTGAACGCACCGGCCAGCCCGTCGGTGGCGGAGGAGTTCGACCTCGCATCGCTGGAAACCATCGTTGCCGAGCCGGTAGCTCCCGCCTTGCAGCCGCCGACCCTGGAGGAAGTCCAGGCAATCCGCGATGCCGCACAGGAAGAAGGCTTCCAGCAAGGTCATGCCGAAGGCTACGCGCAGGGCCAGGCCGAAGTGCGTCGCCTGACCGCGCAGATCGAGGGCATCCTCGACAACTTCAGCCGCCCGCTGGTACGACTGGAAAATGAAGTAGTCGGCGCGCTAGGCGAGCTGTCCGTACGTATCGCCGGCGCTTTGATCAGCCGTGCCTACGAGGCCGATCCATCGCTGCTCAAGGATCTGATCGACGAGGCGCTGGATACCGTCAGCGGCACCAACCGCGACGTCGAGGTGCGCCTGCACCCGGATGACATCGCTGCAATCAGCAATCTGCTTACCTTGCCGGCCGGGCAGCGCCTGGTACCAGACCACAGCCTCAGCCGCGGCGACCTGCGCGTGCACGCCGAGGCGGTGCGCGTCGATGGCACCCTCGATGCACGCCTGCGCGCTGCACTGGCCACCGTGCTGCGCCGCGCCGGAGCCAGCCAATGAATTCTGCCCCCGCGCCCTCGCCCGCTCCCGCCGACTGGGCTGCTGCACGCAACCTGCGCCTGGCCGCGCGCCTGGATGGCATCTCGCTCGATGCCGGTGGCGGTCATGGCCTGGTCCGCGAAGGCATCCTGCGCCGCGCCGTTGGCCTCACCCTCGAAGCGGTTGGCTGCGAAGCACCAATGGGTGCCAGCTGCAAGGTCGAGATCATCGACGGCGGTTGGGTCGATGCCGAGGTGGTCGGTTTCTCCGGCGACCGCACCTATCTGATGCCCAGCGCCGAGCTGCACGGCCTGCTGCCCAACGCCCGCGTTGTGCCCTCCTATCGCCGTGGCGGCGTCGAGGTCGGCGAAGGCCTGCTCGGACGCGTCATCGACTCCGATGGCGTTCCGCTGGATGGCAAGGGCCCGATCCGCGCGGAAGGCGTGGTCAGCATGGCCGGCGTGTCGATCAACCCACTTGCACGCGAGCCGATCACCCAGCCACTGGACGTTGGCGTGCGCGCAATCAATTCGCTGCTGCCAATTGGCCGCGGCCAGCGTGTCGGTCTGTTCGCGGGCTCCGGTGTCGGCAAATCGACGCTGCTGGGCATGATGACCCGCTTCACCGCTGCCGATGTGATCGTGGTCGGCCTGATCGGCGAACGTGGTCGCGAAGTACGTGACTTCGTCGAATCCACACTGGGCGAGGAAGGCCTGCGCCGCGCGGTGGTCGTCGCCAGTCCGGCCGACCGACCACCGTTGGCGCGCCTGCACGGCGCCTACCGCGCCACCGCCATCGCCGAGTGGTTCCGCGACCAGGGCTTGAACGTGCTGCTGCTGATGGATTCACTGACCCGTTTCGCCCAGGCGCAGCGCGAGATCGGCCTGTCGGTTGGTGAGCCACCAACCACCCGCGGCTACCCGCCATCGGTGTTCGCCAAACTGCCCGCGCTGGTCGAGCGCGCAGGCAACGGTGCCAAGGGCCGCGGCTCGATCACTGCTTTCTACACCGTGCTTACCGAAGGCGACGATCCGCAGGACCCGATCGCCGACGCCGCACGCGCCATCCTCGACGGCCACATCCTGCTCTCGCGGCGCGTTGCCGACAGCGGCCTGTACCCGGCCATCGATGTCGAGTCCTCGGTCAGCCGCGTGGTCCAGGACATCGCCGACGACGTCTGGCGCGCACGTATCCGCAAGCTGAAGCAGCTGGTATCGGCCTACACGGCCAACCGCGACCTGATCGCCATTGGTGCCTATCAGCGCGGCAACGACCCGCTCACCGACGAAGCGCTGGATCGGTGGCCGGAGATCATGGAATTCCTTGGCCAGGACGTGCATAACGCCGCCGACCTGAGCCACAGCCTCAGTGCATTGCACCAACTGGTAGATAGTGAGACGCCCGCATGAGCCCTAGTCGACGCCTGGACCCGCTGCTGCGCCACGCACAGGACCGTGAAGATGAAGTCGCCAAAGCCCTGGCAGAACGCCAGCAGGCCTTGGACATGCATCAGTCGCGGCTTTCCGAGTTGCGTCAGTACGCAGAGGAATACGCCAACGCGCAACTGGCGACCACCAGTGCCGCGCAGTTGCTCAACCGCCGCGCTTTCCTCGACCGCCTCGACAACGCGGTGGAAGCGCAGAGCAAGACCGTGGACAGCAACCAGGAGCGCGTTGAGGCCGAACGCGCGCGGCTGTTGCTGGCCAGCCGCGACAAAGCCGTGCTGGAACAGCTGGCCGCCAGCTATCGCGCCCAGGAAAAGCAGGTCGCCGATCGTCGCGACCAGCGCGAGATGGATGATATCGGTGCCCGCCGTGTGCGCCTGAAGAACGCCGAGGGTGAGGGAGAAAGCCAGTGAACGTCCTTTCCCCCGCACTCGGCGGTGCCGGCAGCATCGACAGCAGCGGCGCGCGCAGCAACAGCACCGACAAGTCCAGCAACAACGGCTTCGACGCAATGCTCAACAGCAAGCCAGCCACGCAGAAGCCAACAGCCAGCAAGCAAGCCAGCACTGATGCCAAGCCCGCCAGCGAAACGCGCAGCGAAGACGGTGGCAGCGAAACCACTACGGAACAGAGCACCGCCACCGACAGCAGTACCAGCAACGACGACAAGCCCGACACGCAGACCGCGGCGGAAGATGCGCCTTGGCCGCCGTTTGGGCTGTCTGCGATCGTTGCCCAGCCAACGGAGCCTGCAACGCAGGCGCCAGCGGCCCTGGCAGCTGCGAACCAGGATGAGGCCGCGCAAGCCAATCCGGCGGCGGCGCTCACTGCCCTGCCAGCGGTCGCGACTGCTGCCTCAGCCAAGCCGGCCACCATCAGCGCCGACGAGGCCAGCGCAGAGTTGAGCCTGCCGTTGGCCGCCGCAACCGCGAGCGACGATGCAAACAACCTGAACCTGGACGCCGACACCCCGGCTCCCACCACGTTTGCATCCCTGCTGCACAACCAGGCCCTGCAGGAAGTCCGCGCAAGCGCCCCGGCCAGCAGCATCACCGCACCCACGCCAACCCCGGACCTGAATGCCGGTGACTTTGACGAAGCCATCGGCGCCCGCGTCGGTTGGCTGGCGGAGCAGAAGATCGGCCACGCCCACATCCGCATCAACCCGGAAAACATGGGCGAGATCGACGTCAAACTGCAGCTGGACGGCGACCGCGTCCACGCCAGTTTCAGCAGCGCCCACGCCGATGTCCGCCACGCCCTGGAAAGCAGTCTGCCGCGCCTGCGCGAAATGCTGGGCGAACAGGGTCTGCAGCTCAGCCACGCAGATGTCGGCCAGCAGTCCACGCCGCAGCAGCAGGGCGACAAGGGCGGGACGGGTAGCGAATTGGCATCCGGCAACCAACTGGAAGGCAGCGACCTCCCGGTAACCTCCAGCCACAACCTGCGCATGCGCGGCCTGCTGGATGCGTATGCCTGAGAAATCACGTAGAGCTTGACACCTTGTAGGAGCGGGGGGGGGGGCCGGGGGGCGGGGGGGGGGGAGCAGTGGGGGGGGCGGGGGGGGCGGCCGGGCCGCCCGCGGGGGGCGGGGCGCGCCCCCCGCCCACGCGCGACCGGGTGGTGGGGGGGGGGGGGGGCGC
>NZ_JBRREC010000053.1:0-32060 GCF_056760015.1 Stenotrophomonas sp. STEN029
CCTCCGGCGGGCGCCCGCTCCCCCCCCCGCTAACCCCGCCGCCGCTCGGGGCGGCGCGCGGCGCCCGCCAGCCCCCGCCCCTCCGGCGCGCCGCCGCCCCCCCCCCCCCCACTACCGATGGCGCGCTTTTACCTCGTCGGCAACGGAATGCTGTCGTCCTGGCCTTGCTCGCGCGCCGCCATCGTCGCGCCATCGCCGCTCACGCGCATCATCTGCAGAGGTTGGCCATCGAGGCGGAACTCAAGTGCCGACTGCAGCCTATCCAGCGCCTGTACCTGCGTGCACAACGACCGCGCGTGCTGTTCCAGGGCAACAGTACGGTCTTGCAGGCGCTGTTCCAGTTCGGCGTCGAGTTTTTCGGTGCGCTTGTCCAGCTTGTCCTCGCCGCCGGTGAATACCGCCCACAGCACGCTACGGGCGATCGAGCCACTCAGGCTCTCTGCCGCCGCTTCCACCCGCGCCTCAAAGCCATCGTCGAACAGGTCCTGCTCCCAGCGGCCACGGCCAATGGTGGTGTCGACGAAGCGTTCGGCTTCCTTGCGCAGCCTGCGCACCTTGCGTGAGTTGGCGTCGCCGGTCAGTGCTTCGTAGACCGCATCCAGGGTGTCGAAGCTGATGCCCACCGATTCCTTGGCGATGCCAGTCACCGCCGGCATCAGCCGGCGCACGCCATCCTCCAGGGCGCGCAGCCGTTGTGCATCTTCCGATGAGACCGTCTGCATGCGGTTGTCGATGCTCAGCTGGCCGTCGTGGAACACGATCTCGCGCATCGGCAGCGTATCGCGACGCAACCAGATACCGCCGCCGTCGACCAGCACGTTGTAGTCGGTGGACACGCCGCACTGGTCGGCGGACAGCTCCGGCGCCTTGACCGTGCCTGCCTGGGCGGCCAGTGGCAGCAGCAGGGCCAGCGAAGTGGCGATGGGCAGGCGCATGGCAGAAGCTCGTGGTGGGAGGGCACGACCAGCTTGGCCGCTCGCGGCAAGAGCTGCGCCGGCCGGAAGTCACGTCCAGAAATTTCATCAGAAATTTACGTTATCAAGTCAGGTGGTTTTCCTACAAAAAAACTCTGCAAAAGGCTTGACTGCGCACGCCGTTCGAGCAGGTTCCGCTGTCCGGTCCGGGCGCCAGACAGTCCAGGCCTTGTGCCACAAGGCTTGGCAAAGAAATACTAGATTTGGTGTTGACCCTGTAATACACCCCCACTATCTTGTGCTCCGTCGGTTCTGGCGGAATTTTCCGTCGGATTAATAGGGAAGCCGGTGATGCCTTCAAGGCTAGTCCGGCACTGCCCCGCAGCGGTAATTGGGAACGACCCCGCCAACAGCACTGAGGCACAGGCCTTGGGAAGCGGCGGAGTAGGAGAAGGCCCCCGCCTTCCTGCCCATGAGTCCGAAGACCTGCCGACAGCCACGCGATGCACACCGCGTGGTGCCGGCTGCGGTGTCTTCGAGGGGAAGACGGCTGGTGACGTGGTGCCGTGGCTGCTGCCGACCCTGGGTCGTGCGCTGTCGCGGCTGCTGCGACGCCGTCCTTCCATGCTCGCTGCTCCGTACCGGCTCTGCTTCCTGCGCGGGCAGGAGCTGCGTGCATAACGTTTGCAAGGACACCATCGTCGTGACTGCCACTCATACTGACGTCGCTCCGGCTGAAGCCGGTTTTGAACTGACCCCGCCGCCGACCGCCACCGCCATGAGCGTGACCAAGCGCAATGGCAGCACCGAGCCGGTAGACCTCAACAAGATCGTCCGCGCCATCCAGCGTTGCTGCGAAGGCCTGCACGCGGTGGACCCGATGCGGGTGGCCACACGCACCATCTCCGGCCTGTACAACGGCGCCAGCACCCAGGAACTGGACGAGCTGTCGATCCGTACCGCCGCCCTGCTGATCGGCGAAGAGCCCGAATACGGCCGCCTGGCCGCACGCCTGCTGGCCAACTTCATCGGCAAGGAAGTCTCCGGCCAGGAAATCCATGCGTTCTCGCAGTCGGTTGGCCGTGGCCACGAAGTCGGCCTGATCAACGACCGCCTGCTCAACTTCGTGCAGGTCAATGCACGCAAGCTCAACGACGCGATCGATCCGTCCTATGACCTGAACTTCGATTACTTCGGCCTGCGCACCATGTATGACCGCTACCTGCTGCGGCATCCGCATTCGCGCAAGGTCATCGAAACCCCGCAGCAGTTCTTCCTGCGCATCGCCAGCGCGCTGAGCGAGGACGTGCCCGAAGCACTGGCGCTGTACCAGCGCCTGGGCAGCCTGGACTACCTGCCGTCCAGCCCGACCCTGTTCAATGCCGGCACCAGCCACGAGCAGCTGTCCTCGTGCTTCCTGCTGGACTCGCCGCAGGATTCGCTGGAATCCATCTACGACCGTTATGCCGACATCGCCCAGCTGTCCAAGTTCAGCGGCGGCATCGGCGTCAGCTATACCCGCGTGCGTTCGCGTGGCTCGCTGATCAAGTCCACCAACGGCCACTCCAACGGCATCGTGCCGTGGCTGAAGACGCTGGATTCCTCGGTGGCTGCGGTCAACCAGGGCGGCAAGCGCAAGGGCGCGGCCTGCGTCTACCTGGAAACCTGGCACGCCGACATCGAGGACTTCCTCGAACTGCGTGACAACGCCGGTGATGACGCGCGCCGCACCCACAACCTCAACCTGGCCAACTGGGTGCCGGACCTGTTCATGCAGCGCGTCGAGGCCGACCAGGAATGGTCGCTGTTCGATCCGCGCGTGGTGCCGGAGCTGACCGACCTGTTCGGCCCGGCCTTCGAGCAGGCCTATGTGCAGGCCGAAACCCAGGGCAAGGCACGCAAGACCGTGTCGGCACGCAAGCTGTATTCGCGGATGATGCGCACCCTGGCCGAGACCGGCAATGGCTGGATGACCTTCAAGGACAAGTGCAACCTGGCCAGCAACCAGACCCTGCGCGCCGGCAACGTGATCCACCTGTCCAACCTGTGCACCGAGATCCTGGAGATCACCTCCAACGACGAGACCGCAGTCTGCAACCTGGGCTCGATCAACCTCGGCAACCACCTCGATGCACATGGCGATTTCGATTTCGAGAAGCTGGCCGAGACCGTGCGCCTGGCCGTGCGCCAGCTTGACCGCGTCATCGACCTGAACTTCTACCCGATCGAAACCGCACGCCGTGGCAACCTGCGCTGGCGCCCGGTCGGCCTGGGCTGCATGGGCCTGCAGGACGTGTTCTTCCGCAAGCGCCTGGCATTCGACTCCGCCGAAGCACGCACGCTGTCGACCAAGATCGCCGAAGCCATCTATTTCCACGCGCTGGAAGTGTCCTGCGAACTGGCCCAGGAGCGCGGCAAGCACCCTTCGTTCAATGACACACGCGCTGCCCACGGCGAGCTGCAGTTCGATGCCTGGAACGTGGTGCCGGACGACGTCGAGCGTTGGGACGCACTGCGCGAGCGCATCAAGCAGCACGGCCTGCGCAACTCGCTGATCATCGCGATCGCGCCGACCGCAACCATCGCTTCCATCGCCGGTTGCTACGAGTGCGTCGAGCCGCAGGTATCCAACCTGTTCAAGCGCGAAACTCTCTCCGGCGACTTCCTGCAGATCAACCGCCACCTGGTGGCCGAGCTGAAGCAGCTGGGCCTGTGGACGCCGGAGGTGCGCGATGCGATCAAGCTGGCCGACGGTTCCATCCAGAGCCTGCAGCAGATCCCGGAAACCCTGCGCCACATCTACCGCACCGCATGGGAACTGCCGATGCGTTCGCTGATCGACATGGCCGCCGCGCGCGGTGCCTATATCGACCAGTCGGCCTCGCTCAACCTGTTCATGGAAAGCCCGAACATCGGCGCGATGTCGTCCATGTACATGTACGCCTGGAAGCAGGGCATCAAGACCACGTATTACCTGCGCTCGCGCCCGGCTACAAAGATCGCCAAGACCACGGTCAGCAGCTACACCCCGGTGGAAGCCGTGGCCTGCTCGCTGGAAAACCCGGAAGCCTGCGAAGCCTGCCAGTAACTGCTTAAGCCCCTCTCCCGCCTGCGGGAGAGGGGTTGGGGTGAGGGCGCTCTTAAAAGCACGTAGCGCCCCCCCCAAGGAACCAACCCTCATCCGGCGCTACGCGCCACCTTCTCCCGCAGGGAGAAGGGAATGGAGACCCAAAATGTCCGATTCCCCCCGCCAAATGCTGCTCGATCCCGGCTTCGAGCTGACCCTGCGTCCGATGCGTTACCCGGACTTCTACGAGATGTACCGCAACGCGATCAAGAACACCTGGACGGTGGAGGAGATCAATTTCCAGATCGACATCACCGACCTGCACCAGAAGATGTCGCCGGCCGACCAGCACCTGATCCATCGCCTGGTCGCGTTCTTCGCCACCGGTGACTCGATCGTGTCGAACAACCTGGTGCTGAACCTGTACCAGCACCTCAACGCGCCGGAAGCGCGCATGTACCTGTCGCGCCAGCTGTACGAAGAAGCGCTGCACGTGCAGTTCTACCTGACCCTGCTGGACAACTACCTGCCGGATCCGGAAGAGCGCTTCAAGGCCTTCGCCGCGGTGGAGAACATCGACTCGATCAAGAAGAAAGCGGCGTTCTGCTTCAAGTGGATCGATGCGCTGCAGGAAACCAAGCGCCTGGAAACCCGCGACGATCGCCGCCAGTTCCTGCTCAACCAGATCTGCTTCGCTGCCTGCATCGAAGGCCTGTTCTTCTTCGCCGCGTTTGCCTACGTGTACTACTTCCGTTCGCGCGGCCTGCTGCCGGGCCTGGCCTCGGGCACCAACTGGGTGTTCCGCGACGAGAGCTGCCACATGGAGTTCGCGTTCGAGTGCGTGCGCAAGATCCGCGCCGAAGAACCGGACCTGTTCGACGCCAAGATGGAGCAGGAGGTCTACCAGATGCTGGAAGAGGCCATCGACTGTGAAGTGCAGTTCGCCGAGGACGTGCTGTCCGGCGGCGTGGCCGGCATCTCCACCCGCGACATGCGCGAGTACCTGCAGCACTGCGCCGACAACCATTTCCTGAAGCTGGGCATGGCCAAGAAGTACAACGTGCGCAACCCACTGCCGTTCATGGAACTGCAGGATGTGCAGGAACTGACCAACTTCTTCGAGCGCCGCGCCTCTGCCTACCAGGTCGGCGTGCAGGGCGAAGTCGCGTTTGATATGGCGTTCTGATCGACCCTCCCCCTTGCGCGAAGCGCGCTTGTCTCCCTCCCTTGCGCGAAGCGCAGGGGAGGGGCGGGGAGGGGTGCTTTGGGCTCTACACGTAGCGCCCGATTGCAGTTTTTTTGGGAAACCACCGGCAACAGCAACAGCAACGGCACCCCTCCCCAGCCCTCCCCTCGGCTGCGCCGAAGGGAGGGGGCAGAGCGCCGCAGCTGTGCTTGTCTCCCTCCCTTTCACCGCAGGTGAAGGGGAGGGTTGGGGAGGGGTGCTTTGCAGGCTTCTGAGGCTTTATCAGCTTCGCGGCTCACGCCGCTCCTGCAAAAGCTCCTGCAGCTGCGTACACAAGCTGCACAGCTTCGCGGGCGTATCATCTGCGCCAACTTACAGGTGATGCCTCCATGACCCCCATCGTCGAAACCAATCCGCCGGTCGAAGTCCGCATGGCGGAAATCGTGTTCCCCAACCACACCAACCATATGGGCACGCTGTTCGGCGGCCAGGCGCTGGCGTGGATGGACAAGGCGGCCTTTCTCGCCGCTGCCCGTTATTCGCGTTGCACCGTGGTCACCGCACGCTCGGACCAGGTCGATTTCAAGCTGCCGATCCGCATCGGGCAGATGGTGGAAACCATCGGCCGGGTGGTCAAGGTTGGCCGCAGCTCGATGCATGTGGAAGTCGAACTGATCGCCGAAGACCTGCACAACGGTGAGCGTGCGCTGTGCACCAAGGGCACCTTCGTGATGATCGCACTCGATGGCGAAGGTCATCCGACCACCGTGCCGACGCTGCCGACGCAGGCCTGAGCCGCACGGCGATGACCACTTCATCGGCACAGACGGGGCGCTTGGCGCCAGCAGTGATCACCGAACTGCCGCAGTTCATTGCCGGCCATCGGCGCCTGTTCGTGGTCACCGGTGCCGGTTGCAGCACCGACTCCGGCATCCCCGACTATCGCGACCGCGATGGTCAATGGAAGCGCACGCCGCCGGTGAGCTACCAGGCGTTCATGGGCGAGGAAGCAACCCGCAAGCGTTACTGGGCGCGAAGCCTGCTGGGCTGGCCACGCTTCGGCCAGGCGTTGCCCAATGGCACGCACCGTGCGCTGGCGGCATTGGAAGCCGATGGTCGCATCGAGCTGCTGCTGACCCAGAACGTGGACTGCCTGCACCAGGCGGCCGGCAGCCAGACCGTGATCGATCTGCACGGTCGGCTTGACCAGGTGCGCTGCATGGGCTGTGAAGCACGCAGCTCGCGTGCGTTGCTGCAGCAACGCCTGCTGGATGCCAACCCGGGCTGGGACGTGCTGGAAGCCGGCATCGCGCCCGATGGTGACGCCGATATCGAGGCTGATTTTTCTTCGTTCGATGTGCCTGCCTGCGAAGCATGTGGGGGCATATTGAAGCCGGACGTGGTGTTCTTCGGCGAGAACGTGCCGCGTGAGCGGGTCGCGGCGGTGCACGAGCACCTGCAGCGCTCCGACGCGGTGCTGGTGCTGGGTTCGTCGCTGATGGTGTACTCGGGTTTCCGCTTCGTCGATGCCGCTGCCAAGGCCGGCTTGCCGATAGCTGCCGTCAATCTTGGCCGCACGCGCGCCGATCACCTGCTGTCGTTGAAGGTGGAAATGCCCTGCGCGCAGGCACTCGCGTTCCTGTTGGACGGCATCAAGACGCAGTGATCCATCCCGCCGGTTGAATCAACGGGCGCTGCGGCGTGCAATGGGCGCCCCCACTGTTGATGGACGTCCCCCACGTGAGCCAGCTTTTCTCACCGTTGTCGCTAGGCCCGCTTTCCCTTTCCAACCGTATCGTCATCGCGCCCATGTGCCAGTACTCGGCGCAGGACGGGCAGGCCACCGATTGGCACACGATCCACCTGGGTCAGCTGGCGCAGTCCGGCGCCGGCCTGTTGATCATCGAAGCCACGGCAGTTGAGCCGCGTGCGCGCATCAGCTGGGCCGATCTTGGCTTATGGGACGACGCTACCGAGGCAGCGCTGGGCAAGGTGCTGGCATCGACGCGACGCTGGTCGAACATGCCGATCGGTGTGCAGCTGGCGCATGCCGGGCGCAAGGCGTCCACTGCACGCCCGTGGGATGGTGGTGGCGCGATCGCCCCGGGTCAGGAGCACGGCTGGCAGGTGTTGGCGCCGTCGGCGTTGCCGTTCAAGGCCGGAGACCCGATCCCGGAAGCGTTGGATGAGGCCGGCATCGAAGCCGTGGTCGAAGACTTTGTCGCTGCCGCCAGGCGCGCGGTGCGGCTGGGTCTGGAGCTGATCGAGCTGCACGCCGCGCATGGCTATCTGCTGCACCAGTTCCTGTCGCCGCTGAGCAACCAGCGTGACGACGCGTATGGCGGCTCGCTGGAGAACCGCATGCGCCTGCTGCTGCGGGTATTCGATGCGGTGCGCGCGGTGGTGCCGGCCAATGTGGCCTTGGGTGTGCGGATCTCGGCCACCGATTGGGTGGACGGCGGCTGGGATGTTGCCCAGAGCATCGTGCTGGCCAAGGCGTTGGAAGCACGTGGCAATGATTTCCTGCATGTTTCTAGTGGCGGGCTGGACCCGCGCCAGCAGATTCCGGTCGAGCCCGGCTACCAGGTGCCGCAGGCCGCTGCGATCAAGGCCGAAATCGGCACGCCGGTGATCGCGGTGGGCCTGATCACCGAGCCGGCGCATGCCGAGGAAATCCTCGTCGATGGCAAGGCCGATGCGATCGGCATCGCCCGCGGCATCCTCTACGACCCGCGTTGGCCGTGGCATGCGGCCGCGGCCTTGGGCGCACAGTTGACGGTGTCGCCGCAGTACCTGCGTTGCGAGCCGCATGAGGCGCGCGGCCTGTTCAAGCCCGCCAGGCAGGGCTGACGCTCGCAAGGCGCCAGCGGCATACGGCCGCTGGCGCTCAGGCGTGATCGATGTCGATGCGCCAGGCCGGCGGCAGGGCATCGAGGATGTGCTGCAGCAGCGAGCGCACTTTCGGGGTCAGGTCGCGGCGGTCGCTGACGCACAGGAACAGGCGCATCGGCTCCGGTGAGGCCCGTGTATCGCCGCTGGCTTCATCCTGGAACAAGGCCTGCAATTCGCCGCGGGCCAGGTAGGGCGCGGCGACAAAGGCTGCCAGCCGGGTGATGCCGCCGCCGCGCGCCGCCATCGCTGCCAGTGCATCGATGTCGTCGCTGACCAATGCCGGTTGCACTTCGGCATCGAAGCGCAGGTCGTCGCGGACGAAGCCCCAACGCAGGTAGCGCCCATCCAGCGGGTAGCGGAACAACAGGCAGCGATGCTCGCGCAGCTCATCGGGTGTGCGCGGCTTACCGGCGATGGCCAGGTAGGCCGGCGCGGCACAGAACACGAACGGCACCTGCGCGATGGGCCGTGCCACCAGTCCCTCTTCCAGCTGCGGTTCGATGCGGATGCTGACATCCACGTCCTCATGGGCGTGATCGACGCTGCGGTCGGCCAGCAGCAGCTCCATTTCCAGTCGCGGGTAGCGCTGTTGCAGGGCCGGCAGCAATGGCGCAAGCACATGCCGGCCGAACGCAGCACTGCTGGCGATGCGCAGGCGGCCAGCGGGTATCGCGTCGGGATCGGTCACCGCTGCCTGGGCCCGCTGCAGGTCGCGCTCGATATGCCGCACCTGCGCCAGATACAACGCGCCACGTTCGGTCAGGGCCAATTGGCGGGTGGTGCGGTTGAACAGGCGCACGCCCAGATGGGCTTCCAGACGGGCGATGTTCTGGCCCACCGCTGCCGCACTGATGCCCAGGGTGCGCGCGGCAGCGGCCAGGCTGCCGGCGTCGGCGGTGCGGATGAAACTGCGGATGGATTGGAGAATGTTCATGCCGGTTGGCATTTTCCGGGAGGATTGCAAAGTAAATCTTTATAAAGCCCCAAGCCGACGCGATCTAGCCGTCCCCCGGTTCGCCGACTATCGTGCCCGGCCCGCAGCGCCTCATTGCTGCCTGCCTGGATCCCGCTGGATGCTCGACCCCCGTCCCACCGCCGTTGCCCGCTGGAAATTGCATGCGCGCACCACGCCTGTTGTTTTCGCGTTCTTCATGGCCTCGATCATGGCCATGCTGATGTGCCTGGTGATCACCGCCGCCAATGCCGGCATCGATGGCCAGTTCCCGGCGCGGGTGCTGTCCGCCTATTGCCTGGCGATGCCGACCGCCTTCTGCTGCGTGCTGCTGGTGCGGCCCTTGGTGATGCGGCTGGTGGCGCTGACGGTACATCCGCACTGAGCAGGCCGACGGGCAAACCGTGTCAGCTGCAACTGTCTTTGCTGGGAATCGACTGGAACGGTTACTTTCCACGACCCCACTGATAAATGTTGTTGGCCATGCGTCCTGATTTCATCCTCACCCTTTCCTGCCCGGACCGCACCGGCATCGTCTATCGCGTGTCCGGCCTGCTGTTCGAGTCGGGCTGCAACATCCTCGATGCCCAGCAGTTTGGTGATGACGAAAGCGGACGCTTCTTCCTGCGTGTGCATTTCGACATGAGTACCAGCGGGGATGAGCCGGTGGTGCGCGCCAGGCTGCAGGGCTTGGGCGAAGAGTTCGCGATGCAATGGGAGCTGCATGATGCGCGTCGCCGCGCGCGCCTGCTGGTGCTGGTCAGCAAGCAGGGCCATTGCCTCAATGACCTGCTGTTCCGCACCCATAGCCGCCAGCTGAAGGTGGATATCGCTGCGGTGGCATCCAACCACAACGACTTTGCCGGGCTGGCCGGTTCCTACAATGTGCCGTTCCATCACCTGCCAGTGAGCACCGAGAACCGCGAGCAGCAGGAACAACAGATCATCGACCTGGTCGAGCGTGAACGCATCGATCTGGTGGTGCTGGCGCGTTACATGCAGATCCTGTCGCCGCGTCTATGCCAGGCGCTGTCGGGCCGCGCGATCAACATCCATCACAGCTTCCTGCCCAGCTTCAAGGGCGCACAGCCGTACCACCAGGCGCATGCGCGCGGGGTCAAGATCATCGGCGCGACCGCGCATTACGTGACCTCGGACCTGGACGAAGGCCCGATCATCGAGCAGGACGTTGCGCGGGTGGATCATGCGATGACGCCGCGTGACCTGGTGCAGCTGGGCAGTGACACCGAGTCGCAGGTGCTTGCGCGCGCGGTGCGCCGCCATGTCGAGCATCGCATCCTGCTCAATGGCCACCGCACGGTGGTGTTCCGCTGATCAGTCGAGCCGGATCCGCAGATCGGGCCTAGTCGATGTGGATCCCGCATTCGTTCAAGGCGATGCGGGTGGCGGCATCGTTGGCTGCCGACACCGGACGGGTCAGCTCCCACAGGAAGCGCACGGCAAAGCCGCTGATGGCAGCATCCTGCGCACTCCACAGCACGCAGTAGTCACGTGCCAGTCCGCAGACATGGACTTCGCGGATGCCGCGTTCGTGCAGCCAGCCAGCCAGTCCGGTAGGCGCGCGCGTGGCCTGTGGGCCGATGTTCTCGCGGAACGCGCTATACGAATCCACGTCGCGCTGGGTGCCTTTGCGCAGGATCAGGTCGGCATGTTTCCAGTCCACGCGCGCATCCAGGCTGGCACCTGCGCTGCCCTGCACGCAGTGGTCCGGCCACAGCGTTTGTGGCTGGCCGTGCAGTTGGATGGAGTCGAAGGGTTTGTGTCCCGCGTGCTGGCTGGCGAACGAGGCGTGATCGGCCGGATGCCAGTCCTGGGTCGCAACCACGGTCTGATATTCACGCGCATCCAGCAGCGCAGCGATGGCGGGCACGATGGCATCGCCGTGCTGGCAGGGCAGGGCACCGCCGGGCATGAAATCCGGTTGTAGATCGATAACCAGCAGCGCAACGTCTGTTCCGTACATCGACAACTTCCTGACGCGGGGAAGCACAGTTTAAGCCAGTGCCGATCAATGCCACGTAGTGCCGAGCCATGCTCGGCAGGGGCATTACCAGATCACCTGTGGGAGTGGCATAAGCCGCGAAGCAGGCAACCTAAAAAGCACCCCACCCCAACCCTCTCCTTTGCTACGCAAAAGGGAGGGAGCGAAGCGGTAGTGCCGAGCCACGCTCGGCAGGGGCTTTACCAGCAATCCCAGTAGGAGCGGCGTAAGCCGCGAAGCAGGCAAGAGCCAAAGCACCCCTCCCCAACCCTTCCCTTCGCTACGCGAAAGGGAGGGAGCGAAGCGGTAGTGCCGAGCCATGCTCGGCAGGGGCATTACCAGATCACCTGTGGGAGTGGCGTAAGCCGCGAAGCAAGCAAGGTCAAAAGCACCCCTCCCCAGCCCTCCCCTTTGCTACGCAAAAGGGAGGGTGCGAAGCGGTAGTGCCGAGCCATGCTCGGCAGGGGCATTGCCAGATCACCTGTGGGAGTGGCATAAGCCGCGAAGCAAGCAACGTCAAAAGCACCCCTCCCCAACCCTCCCCTTTGCTACGCAAAAGGGAGGGCGCGAAGCGGTAGTGCCGAGCCATGCTCGGCAGGGGCCTTACCAGCGATCCCCGCCGGAGCCATGCCCGCTCAATGCGCCGACGAGCGCGAGAACAGGTTGATCACCAGCACCCCGGCGCAGATCAGGCCAATGCCGACGATGGCGGCCGCATCAAGCTTCTGTTTGAACACGAACCACCCGATCAAGGAGATCAGCACGATGCCGACACCGGACCAGATCGCATAGGCGATGCCGGTGGGTATCGTCCTCATCACCAGCGCCAGCAACCAGAAGCACACGCTGTAACCGGCCAGGGCGCCAACCGTTGGCCATAGCCGGCTCATGCCATCAGACGCCTTGAGCAGGGAGGTGGCGAGCACTTCCAGGGCGATGGCGCAGGCCAGCAGGGCATAGGCGTTCATGGCGGAGCTCGAATAAGGGGCCGCCAATTCTAGCGGCGCTGTTCTTACGCTACCGGTCTAGACTGAACCTGCCATGACGACCGCGGTCCGCGTGGCAGGCGCCAAGACAACAAGCACAGGTGGGTAAGTGGCCAGGCAGCGCGAGTGCTGCCGAGTCGGCATGCAGGGCGCACGCAGGGGGCGTGCCGGGCTTGCGTGTCGCCGGATATGGATCCCCGGAAGTTTGTGCAGCACAGATCGCGCCGGTACCCCAAGTGATGCCAGACTCCGATCCACGCCCCAACGCACACCCTAGATGACCTACTACACGCTGCTACAGATGTTTGGGTTGTTGATCTTTGCCCATGCCGTGGCCGACTACCCCTTGCAGGGTGAGTTTCTGTCGCGGGCCAAGAACCGGCATGCGCCGGTGCCCGATGTGCCCTGGTATCAGGCACTGGCCGCGCATGGCGTGATCCACGGCGGCGCGGTGGGCTGGATCACCGGCAGCATCGTGCTTGCGGTGCTGGAAACCCTGAGCCACATGCTGATAGATGACCTCAAGTGTGGCCATCGCATCAGCTACAACCTGGACCAGGCCCTGCACGTGGCCTGCAAGGTGCTGTGGCTGGCGTTGTTGTTGCTGATGCCGGACCTGCCCTGATCAGCACCACACGTAGAAGCTGGCCTCGGCAATGCCCACCTTTCTGGAGCTCTCGCCCACTGCCGTTCCCAGTTCTACCTGTTTCAGGGCATGTTCGTCATGCTTGAATCCTCGTTCGTCACCAGACCCACTGCTGTCGCAGTTTCTACTTTAGCTTGACCCCGGTTTCTGGGTGTAGGTCATCAATATTGTATTTCCGGATTCTCGCCGAGCGTACCTCGAACGTCGCCCAGCGGAACACGTAGGGGACGATCATCAGGCCGTCTACGTCGTCGTCGATATAGACAGTTACGCTGTCCCGCCATGGATTGGTCGGCACCCTGTAGTAGCCGTTCTCGCTGAAGTCTGCGGTCTTTGCACCCTTCCAATAGATGGTGGTGTAGTCGTAGAGGAATCCGCCCTTCATTTGCAGGGTCACCTCCGTGACGACCTTCCCTCCAGACCGAGGCGCGTCCAGCTTTATGATTGGAGGGGCATCAACTTCGTTGCGATAGCGGTGAGCAGTCAAGCGTGTCACGTTCTCTACGGGCACCGTCGACAGGTCAATAACTCGGTCATCGACGACTCTTGCTGTATCAAGGCGATCAAGCGTAACGCCCAGGTATCGGCTAAGACGGTACTCGGACATTTCTCGCGCCATGCGGTCCGGGAACACGTAGACGCTGAATGCGACGAGCGCGGCAAGAACTATGGACGCTGCGAGAAACCCGTACCGAACCATGGCCAGGCCAAGGTTCTTGGTTGCTCCCTTTCCTGCGAGTGACGGGAGCATGCCTATTGCTATCAGGGCGAATGGAATTGCGGGAAAAGCATATCGCGGCAGGCCATGGTACGGCGCGCTGCAAACCGTGATAACAAGCGGGATGCTCGCAACGAATAGCCAATCTATTCTCGCCCTGAGTGCTATTAGCGGGATCGCCAACAGTGCGGGAACCACGACGAGCGGTTGCAACAGTAGGAACGGGCGCAGCCAGAGCAAAGGATGCACTTGGCGTTCGTCCCACACGTCCCCCCACATGAACTGCAGGAAGCCAAATACCCGCCAACGGTAGTACACGGCTTCGTTCGGTGGCATGTTGCGTGCCACTACCTCGGCAAGGGTGCCATGCGACGATCCCATATCGATGAAATACGGCACCGCACCCCAAATTGCCGCGCCTTGGTCCGCATCGGTAAGTAGCACAAACCTCCCGAATGTGGCGAAGTTGCGGACCCACCAAGGCGCCATGAATACTGCGAAAGTGCCGACGAGCGCGATGATCTGGCGCAACCACTTTTCACGCGGTTGCATAATCAGTATGAACACGACGGCAACCAGCAAAAATGGTAGCGCCTGTGCACGCACATGGGTGGTCAGGGCCAGTAACATCCCTGCGACCATCAAGGGCCAGAGCTTGCCGGACTGGATGCCGATCAGCGCAACCCAAACAAAGGAAAGAAGCAGGGCTACGAAGAGCTGCTCTGTAAGCATGCGGTCCAGGTTATAGATGAACCCTGGGTAGACTGCAGCTAGGGCTAGCACAGTACAAATCGCCCATCGCTTCAAGTTCAGCCGGTGCATGACGAGCAGCATCAAGACGAGGGACGCGATGCTGAGGACTATGTTGGAAGCCAATACCGCTTCGGTTGAGCCGGGCGCAACCGAGC
Organism: Stenotrophomonas sp. STEN029; assembly: GCF_056760015.1. NCBI lineage: Bacteria > Pseudomonadati > Pseudomonadota > Gammaproteobacteria > Lysobacterales > Lysobacteraceae > Stenotrophomonas > Stenotrophomonas sp. STEN029. The sequence goes on from NZ_JBRREC010000053.1 coordinate 14,272, forward strand.
CAAGGGCTGCGATGAAAACTGGATATCCAGGAGAGAGTCTGAGTGTAGGCTCTAGCGGCACCTCGCCGCGAAACATGGCGCCATCCACCTCGCGGGTCAGCACTCCATAGTTTGCGATGCTTTGACCTGCGTACCAGTATGTCGTTTCGTCCCCAAGAACAATCGCGCGGGACGTGTCCGTGGACGTGATACGCAACGTCGCAGCCAGTATTAAGGTGGCTGCAATTGCAAAACAGTACAGCCACGTGCCTCTCATGCTTCGGCTCACGGCGTAGGCATCCGGTGCAGTGACGCTGGCTGCAGGTTGGTGTGTCGCATTAGCGACTTCCAGTTGCGGTGCCCGGTGACGATGGCCGCCTCGGGGGTGCCGTAGTCCTGTTCGAACAGCTGTGACGTGTCTTTGTGGCGTAGCTGGTGGAAGTACATGTTTTCGATCTGCTTACGCGCGCGCCTGAAAGTAGTGTCCATGTGGAATTGGTCCGCCAACGCCTTGGTCTCATCCGCCGTCGGTCGGCGATAGCGTTCCTGTGGCTTGGCGACGGCGTACTTGCGGCGCAGGGTAGGATGGGTGAAGGCCACCACATCGGGAATGTTGATGTTCCAGAGCGAGCTCGCAGCGACGAGCACTTCGCCCAGGAGCCTGACCTCCATGACCATCGTCGCCGACCTAGCTCCGTTCTCGCCGAGGCTGCGCTTGGCGACGTGATCCAGGATGTCTTCGGGCGTCAGAAGGGCAACCTCCTTGTGGCCCGTCGTCTCCTTCCAGCGTGTAAGGTTCCCGCGCTTAGCAGTCGACATCGGCTTGAAGCTGACCATCTCCTTTATGTATCGGTCGATCAGGTCGGCCAAGGTCATGCTGGCTTCCGGGGCGGTCTTGCCGGCCTTCAGGGCGTTCTCGGTAAGCTTTGCCTGAGCCTGTGCAGCCTTCTTTCCGTTGAAGTTCGTGGAGAGGGTAGGATGCCCCTTCAGGCGCACCAGGGCGCGCCATTTTTCCCCCCGTCGTTGGATCACCGCCATCTGGTACACCGCCTTTTCCTTGGTGCGCCGATGGTACATCGTGGCGAGAATAAGGGGGAGAATCAGGGGCTTACTGGGAGTTTTTAGCCCCCCATTTCAGATCTGGGTTTTTTCGTATGTCATTGAAATATGAAGTTAATGCCATTTCGGTTGCGCCGATGATGGACTGGACCGACAGGCATTGCCGGGTATTTCACCGGCTGCTGGCGCCGGGTGCGCGGCTGTATACCGAGATGGTGCACGCCAATGCTGTGATCCATGGCGACCGCGAGCGGCTGATCGGCTTCAATCCGGTGGAGCAGCCGCTGGCCCTGCAGCTGGGTGGCAGCGATCCCGATGCGTTGGCCCAGGCCGCGCGTATCGCTGCCGATTGGGGCTATGACGAGGTCAACCTCAATTGCGGCTGCCCGTCGGACCGGGTCCAGGCCGGGCGTTTTGGTGCCTGCCTGATGCGCGAACCTGAATTGGTTGCTGAATGCGTCGCGGCGATGGTGGCGGCGGTGGATATCCCGATCACCGTGAAATGCCGCCTGGGCGTGGACGAGGACAAGGACTATGAGGTTTTTGCCGCTTTTGTGGACCGGCAGGTACAGGCCGGCGCTGCAATGGTGGTGGTGCACGCCCGCAATGCCTGGCTCAAGGGCCTGTCGCCCAAGGAGAACCGTGAGATCCCGCCGCTGCGCTACGAATGGGCTTACCAGCTCAAGCGCGAGCGGCCGACGCTGCCATTGGTGATCAATGGCGGTATCGCCACGGTCGAGGCCGCGCAGCAGCACATGCAGCACCTGGACGGGGTAATGCTCGGCCGTGCCGCCTACCACGACCCTTATGTGCTGCATGCATTGGACTGTGCCCAGACCGGCCAGCCGGTGCGCGGGCGCGAGGAACTGCTGGTCGCGCTGCGTCCCTATGTGGAAGCGCAGCTGGCCGCCGGCCTGGCGCTGAAGCACATCACCCGCCACGTGCTCGGCCTGTTCCACGGGCAGCCGGGTGGGCGTGGCTTCCGCCAGGTGCTCAGCGAAGGCGCGCACCGACCCGGCGCTGACTGGGCCTTGGTCGAGCAGGCGTTGCAGGTCACCCGCAGGCAGGCAGAGCGGGTCGCCTGAGCCGGTGGGTTGGGCGGGGAAGGGCTCTTTGTTCGGTCAGCTTGCTGAACAAGTACGCGGGGCAGGGGGACGGGTTCAGATCGGATTCACCCCTAAAAATCAAGAATTTGGCTCAATTTCGTAAGGCCCATGAAAAATCTTCCCGGGTCGTGGTTTACGAATTTTGAACGTTGCCTCGCCGTCCGCTAGGATCTGTCCCATGCATTCGCTTTCCCGTCGTCGTCTGCTGGTCACCCTGATTGCCACGTTGGTTGTGGCCGGTCCGGGCGTGGTCGTGGCGTCGGCGCAGCAGCCGCAGCAGTCGCGGGGCGACAGCGCCCGTGTCGCCAGCGCTGATGGCGGTGCACGCGTGGCCCGCCAGGGCAATGACCGTTCGTTGTCCGATGCCGTCCGGCGCGTGCAACGCGAGACCGGTGGGCGCATTCTTGGGGCCGAACGCGTGCCGTATGACGGCCGCGACATCAATCGTGTCAAATACATGGATGACCGTGGGCGCGTACGCTACATGGACGACCCTGCGCCTTCACGAGACCACCCGCGCGACCAGCGGGCGGAGCTGCCACCACGCGGCGATAACTCCTGAACAGCGATAGTGGTTGTGGTTTTTGAATACACACGCTGGCCGTAAGGTCGGCCCAAAGTACTAGGGAGAGTTCATGCGTATCCTTCTGGTTGAAGACGAAGCCCCGCTGCGGGAAACCCTTGCGGCCCGCCTCAAGCGCGAAGGTTTCGCCGTGGATGCCGCTCAGGATGGCGAAGAAGGCCTGTATATGGGCCGCGAAGTGCCGTTCGACGTGGGCATCATCGATCTCGGCCTGCCCAAGATGTCGGGCATGGAGCTGATCCGCGCGCTGCGTGACGAGGGCAAGAAATTCCCGGTGCTGATCCTGACCGCCCGTTCCAGCTGGCAGGACAAGGTCGAGGGCCTGAAGCAGGGCGCCGACGACTACCTGGTCAAGCCGTTCCATGTCGAAGAGCTGCTGGCTCGCGTCAACGCGCTGCTGCGCCGCGCCGCTGGCTGGTCCAAGCCGACCCTGGAATGTGGCCCGGTTGCACTGGATCTGGCCGCCCAGACCGTGAGCGTGGCCGGCAGCAATGTCGACCTGACCAGCTACGAGTACAAGGTGCTGGAGTACCTGATGATGCATGCCGGCGAGTTGGTCTCCAAGGCCGACCTGACCGAGCACATCTACCAGCAGGACTTCGACCGCGACTCCAACGTGCTGGAAGTGTTCATCGGCCGCCTGCGCAAGAAGCTCGATCCCGATGGCGAATTGAAGCCGATCGAAACCGTGCGTGGCCGCGGTTACCGTTTCGCGATTCCGCGCAACGAGGGCTGAGCCCCGCCAAGGGGTAGAGCGTGATGACGGGCCGTCAGTGGCTATTGAAGCGTTGGCGGCCCCGCTCGTTGCAGGCCCGCCAGCTGCTGGCTGCCTCGGTGGGCCTGGTGGCCTTCCTGGCCTTGGCCGGTTACGCGCTGGATGCGGCCTTCGGCCAGACCGCGCGTGACAACCTCAGCGAACGCCTGAAGAACTACGCCACCGCCTATGCCGGTGGCATCGATTTCACCCGTGATGGCTCGCTGTACATCCGCGAACAGCCACCGGATCCGCGCTTTGATTTCCCCGGCAGCGGCCTGTACCTGCAGGTCGTCATGCCTGGCCATGTCGCGAACTCGATGTCGGCCGAAGGCCCGATGCTGCCGGACGTCAGCGAGCGCACGCTCAAGCCGCGCGAGGAAGTGTTCGAAGGCCCCTTGCCCATCACCCAGATCGACGGCACGCCCGGCGAGGTCTATCGCTATGGCATGGGTCTGGTGTGGGGCGGCGACGGCGCGCCGGAATCCGAGTTTCCGTACACCATCTATGTGCTTGAGGATTCGCGCGCGCTGGGCATGCAGCTGCGCAGTTTCCGCGCGGCGGTGTGGTTCTGGCTGGGCGTTACCGGCCTGATCCTGCTGTTGCTGCAGACGCTGGTGCTGCAGTGGAGCCTGCGTCCACTCAAGCGCGTGATCAACGAACTGACCCGCGTGCAGCGCGGTGAACGCGAGCGCATGAGCGAGCTGCATCCGCGCGAGCTGGAGCCGCTGACCGAAAGCATCAACGCCTTCATCGAAAGCGAGCGCGAAAACCTCGAGCGCCAGCGCAACACCCTGGCCGATCTCGCGCATAGCCTGAAGACGCCATTGGCAGTGCTGCGTACCCAGTTGGAAAGCGGCACCAGCAATGAGGCTGACCTGCGCGAGGAAGTCGGCGTGCAGCTGCAGCGCATGAACAACCTGGTGTCCTACCAGCTGGCACGTGCGGCATCGTCTGGACACAAGCTGTTCTCGGCACCGGTGCCGATCGAGGCCACCGCCGAAGAGATCGTGCGTGGACTGGAGAAGGTCTACGCCGCCAAGGGTGTGTTCTGCGAGTTCGAGGTAACGCCGGGGGTCAACTTCTACGGCGAGCCGGGCGACTTGCAGGAATTGCTGGGCAACCTGCTCGAGAACGCCTTCAAATGGGCCAACCGCCGCGTGTTGCTGACCGCAAAGCCGATCACTGCAGGCAACGGCAAGCGCGCCGGCCTGGTGCTGGCGGTGGATGACGATGGCCCGGGTATCGCCGAGGACAACATCGCCAAGGTGCTGCAGCGCGGTGTGCGTGGCGATGAGCGCGTGCAGGGCCACGGCATTGGTCTGTCGATCGTGCAGGACCTGATCAAGGCCTATCGCGGCGAGCTGCAGGTCAAGCGTTCCGAAGAACTGGGCGGCGCCCGGTTTGAAGTGACCTTGCCGCCGGGGATTTAAATCCGCGATGGATCATGGCTTCAGCAGGCCGTCTGCCTGTGCTCCGCACTGTTTGCTTGAGGAGCCAAAGCCAAAGCCAAAGTCAAAGTCAAAGTCAAAGTCAAAGTCAAAGTCAAAGTCAAAAACCAACCCCTCCCCAGCCCTCCCCTACGCACTGCGTGCGCAAGGGAGGGGGCAGGCTTCGCTCCCTCCCTTTGGCGTAGCCAAGGGGAGGGCCGGGGAGGGGTTCGCCGTTGATCTTGCTCTTGCTCTACCGCAGCGAAGCTTCAACCGGCCCATAAAACCGCCGCAGATGCGCCGCCACCGCCGGCATCGTCTGCACCAGCAGTTCCGGCGCGGAGAAGTGGTACTCGCTGACCACGGCGAAGAATTCCTCCGGCGCTTCCGCCGCATACGGATCAATCACGGTCTCAACGTTCGCATCCACCTGCGCGCAGAACGCGTCATAGGCCTGCTGGAAATCCCGCGCCCATTGCCGCTGCCAGTCGCGCGGCAGCGGCGGCGTGCCATCGATGGCGCCATCCAGTGCATCGATCTTGTGTGCCATCTCATGCACCGCCACGCAGAAGCCGGCCTGCGGATCGGCGATGTCAGCCTGCACATCGGCCCACGACAGGATCAGTGGACCGCTGCCCCAGGCCTCGCCGATCAGTTCGTCATCCCACTCATGCAATACCCCGGCCGCATCGGTATGGCTCTGGCGCACGCGGAAGGCATCCGGGTACACCACCAGTTCCGACCAGCCATGCAAGCCCTCGCGGCCGAACTCGATCAGCGGCAGGCAACACAGGGCGGCCAGCACCATGCGCTGGCCATCGTCCAGCTCCAGCCCGGCAACCGGGGTGATGGTCTTGCGCTGCAGGAACAGTTCCACCAACGCCCGCAGCTTGCGCTCGCGCTCGGCGGACAAGCCGGACAGCCACAGGCATTGCTGGCAGGTCTGCTGCCAGAGCGTGTCATCAAGTGGAGGCGGTGTGCGCTGCCACCAGCGCAACAACGACTGGATCAGCGGAACATCCCGGGCAGCAGGCGATGCCAGCGCGGTGCACGCAGGCGCGGCAGCAGATCATCGTCGCTGCCACCGCCGGCAGCACGCGGAGTAGCGGTCTTGGCCGGGGCCGGCGTTGCCGGCGGGGCGTTGGCGATGCCAACGGCAGCAGCCGGGGCGGCTACCCGCTCCACTTCGGCTGGCGCGTAGCTGCACGCACTTTGGCCAGCGCCGCCGAGCGCATCCGAAGCCTGCGCTGCAACCGGCGCCAGCAACAGGATCAGGCAATGAGCGAGGTGGCGCATCGTCAACATCCAAAGGCGGGCTAATTCCCGATTCTAGCCTGCTTTTTCTCCGGAAAAGGGGAGTGGCGCTGGGCGGCCTCCGGGGCTTGCCGCATAATTTCCCGGTCTGTTGTGAGGAAGCTGCTGTGGATGACTGCCAATTGCTGGCCAAGCTGGGGGCCGGAGCGTTGTCCGGCGATACGCTGGCGCGTGAGCTTGGGCTGACCCGGGCGGCCGTCTGGAAGCGTATTCAAGGGCTTCGCGCTGCTGGCGTGGCGATCGAGGGCCGCGCTGGCGACGGTTATCGACTTGCCCAGCCGGTTGAATTGCTGGATCCGGCACAGATCCGGGTGGGCCTGTCGGCGGCGGTGCAGCCATTGCTGTCCGAGCTGGAAATAGCCTGGTCATTGAGCTCAACCAACACGGAATTGCTGCAGCGCAGCGCGCCTGAGCGCGGAACGGCGGTCCTACTGGCCGAGCGACAGACCGGTGGTCGTGGCCGTCGCGGCCGCCATTGGGCCTCGCCGCTGGCTGCGCATGTCTATCTGTCACTGTCGCGCGGCTTTGGCGGCGGCCTGTCGCGGATGGGCGGGCTGAGCCTGGCGGTTGGCGTGGCCGTGGTCGAGGCCCTGCACGGGCTGGGCTTCCGCAACGCCGGCTTGAAGTGGCCCAACGACGTGGTCGTGGACGGGCACAAGCTCGGTGGCCTGCTGGTGGAAGGCGGCGGCGAATTTGCCGGGCCGGCGCGGGCGGTGATCGGGCTGGGCTTGAACGTGCGCATGCCGCAGGCCAGCGCCGCCGACATCACCCAACCGTGGACCGATCTGGATACGCTGGCCGGTGCCGAGGTGTCGCGTAATGCCGTGGTCGCGGCTTTGCTGGCGTCCCTGCTGCCCGCGCTGGAACAATTCGAGCAGTACGGCCTGGCCCCGTTCCTGCCGCGCTATGCGGGCATGGACGTGTTGCAGGGCCGCGCAGTGCGGGTGGAAGAAGCCGGCGTGCTGCACGATGGCGTGGCCTGCGGGCTCGCCGAGGACGGCGCATTGCGGGTGAATATTGACGGGCGGGAAACCTGTTTCCATGCCGGCGAAGTCAGCGTGAGGGCGGCATGAGCGATTGGTTGTTTGACCTGGGTAACTCGCGTTTCAAATTCGCGCCGCTGCACGGCAATCGCGCCGGCAGCGTGCAGGCCTGGGCGCATGGCGCCGAGGCGATCACCGCCAGCGCGTTGGAAGCCCTGCCGCAAGGCGATACCGCCTGGGTGGCCAGCGTTGCCTCGGCGACCTTGACCGACGAAGTCATGCAGATCCTGCTGGCGCGCTTCACCAAGGTGCAGGTGGCCAGGACCTTGCCGCAGTGCGCGGGGGTAACCGTGGCCTATGCGCGCCCGGAGAAGTTCGGCGTGGATCGTTTCCTCGGCTTGCTGGCGGTGGCGCCAGCGCAGAAATCGGTGCTGGTGGTCGGCGTCGGCACCGCGCTTACCATCGACCTGATCGATGCTGATGGCCTGCATCGTGGCGGCCGCATCGGTGCCTCGCCAACGGTGATGCGTGAAGCCCTGCATGCCCGCGCCGTGCAGTTGCCCGCCAGCGGTGGCGGCTACGCCGAGTTCGCCAACGACACCGCCGATGCATTGGCTTCCGGCTGCGATGGCGCTGCGGTGGCGCTGGTCGAACGCAGCCTGCGCCAGGCGCAGGTACTGCTCGGCAGTGAGCCGGCTTTGGTGGTGCATGGTGGCGGCGCATCGCCGTTGCTGCCGTTGCTGCCCGGGGCCGACTACCGACCGGCGCTGGTGCTGGATGGTCTGGCGCGCTGGGCAGTTCACCACGGCGCGTGCGCCCGGTAGGATCACCGCATGCTGACCCGTCTCCTTATCGTCCTGCTGGCCATCCTCAATGTTGGTGTCGCGCTGTGGTGGATGGCGCCTCGCGCTGAGCCGGTCGCCGTCGTGCCGCCTGCCGAGCCTGGCGTCGCCAGCCTGGAAGTGCTTCCTTCGCCGGCGCCCGGGAAGGTCAGTCCAGCAGTCCCGGCTGCTGCTGAAACACCGGTTGCAGCGGCAGTGGATGCTGCACCGCTCAACGCGGCGCCTGCGGCGGTTGCCGCTACGGAGGCCAAGCCGACTGCGCTGCCGCCAGCCGCCACCGCAGCGCTCGAAACCAAGACCGATCAGGCCAAGCCGGCCGAGATCAAGCCCGCCGAGACCAGACCGCCAGCCGTCGTGCAATGTGCCAGCCTTGGCCCGTATGCCACGCAGGCGCAGGCGCAGGCGGCCATGACCGCGCTGGGTGCTGATGCTGCCCGCCCGCGTCTGCGCGAGGTGCCCGGCAAGGCAGCCAGCAGCTACCGGGTGCTGATCGCCCCGGCGGCCTCACGCGAGGAAGCCCAGGCCACCGCCAAGCGCATCGTCGAGGCCGGTTTCAGCGATTACTTCGTTGTCTCCCAGGGCGAGGAGGCCAATGCCGTCGCGCTGGGGCAGTACCGCAACCGCGAAGGCGCCGAGCGCCGCCTGGCCAGCCTGACCGCTGCTGGCTTCCCGGCCAAACTGGCCACCAGCGGTACCGAAATCGCGCCCAGCTGGTGGGTGGACACCGCCACCGCCGGTGCCGCCACCCCGGCCAGCTTGAAGCAGCGTGCAGCTGCCGCCCAACAACAGTCGTTGGATTGCGCGCGTCTGCGGTAGAATGGCGCGCCCCGCCACGGCGGGGATCGGGAAGCACCGGTGTCGACTGGGCTTTCCCCAGGCTGCAGCGCTACCATCGCGTGACCGCAGCACGTAACACGTCTTGCCGCTTTAGCTCAGTTGGTAGAGCAACTGTCTTGTAAACAGTAGGTCATCCGTTCGATTCGGATAAGCGGCACCATCGCCTGATCCTATGGCGTCCAGGTAAGTCCAGAATTCATACTAAGCCCGCAGAAATGCGGGCTTTTTTGTGCGCTTTGGTCCGAGCTTGTCCACGTACATCCAGCGACGCTGGGGGTACAAGTGGGGGTACATTTCGGAAAATGGAGTTCAGCAAGGAGGATGTACCCCCAATGGGTGCTAAACAATTGACAGATATGGCCGCGCGTAACGCGAAGGCGAAGGACAAGCCTTACAAGTTGGCAGCAGGAGCAGGTCTCTACCTGCACGTGATGCCCAATGGTGCGAGGTACTGGCGGATGAAGTACCGCTGGGATGGTAAGGAGAAACTACTCGCGATCGGGGTCTACCCCGAGGTCTCGCTCAAGGAAGCCGGTGAGGCCCGGGATCAGGCGAGAGCCAGGCTTCGCGCTGGGCATGACCCCTCCGAGCACAAGCAACTGAGCAAGCTCACGTCCAAGTTGTCAGTGGATACCAGCTTCCAAGCGATAGCCATGGAATGGCTTGAGTCACGGGGAGACTTGGCGCAGTCAACGCGGGAGAAGGCGGCATGGATGCTGGAGACCTATGCCTTCCCTTGGCTAGGTAAGCGGCAGATCCATGAGATCAGCACCGCTGAGGTGTTGGCAGTCCTGCGTAGGTTGGAGGTTCAGGAGAAGATCGAGTCCACGCAGCGCCTTCGCCAAATCTGCGGGCAGGTATTTCGCTACGCGGTGGCCACCGGAAGGTTAGATCGTGACCCAACCAGCGCTCTTCGTGGTGCTCTGAAGACAGCGAAGAACAGGCACTACGCTTCAATAACCGATCCAGCGAAGGTCGGTGAGCTGATGCGAGCAATTGATGGGTACACGGGGCAGCTCGTCACGCAGTGTGCGCTCCGCTTTGCTCCCCTGGTCTTCACTCGTCCTGGTGAGCTGCGGAAGGCGGAATGGGAGGAGTTCGATCTTGCTGCGAAGCAATGGAACATCCCTGCGACGAAAATGAAGATGGGCGTAGCTCACGTTGTTCCGCTATCCAAGCAGGCAGTTGCAGTACTTGAGGAACTACGACCGGTCACGGGAAATGGACGTTACGTGTTTCCGTCCGTTCGGAGTTCAAGGGATCCAATGAGCGAGAACACAGTCAATGCCGCACTTCGTCGCTTGGGATACGGAACGGACGACATGACTGGGCATGGCTTCAGGAGCATGGCCTCCACTCTGCTCCATGAGATGGGTTGGACATCAGATGCGATCGAAAGACAGCTTGCTCACTCTGAAAGAAATCCTATCAAGGCTGCCTACAATCGGGCGGAGCACTTGCCTGAGCGCAGGAAGATGATGCAGGCGTGGGCAGACTACTTGGATAAGTTGAAGGAGAAAGGTCAGTCGCACCTAAAGTTGGTGGGCTGACTTTCCGCTTTTATGTCCTTGATTGCCCTGCGCGGCTGCTGTCGCGCAGGGCGTTATCGACCCAAAGCGGATACTCGATCCTTCTAACAGTCTGCCTGCGCGAATAGCGCGCCAGCTTTGGGCTCGATAACCTGTACCACGTCGATGTCTGCATTGAATCGCGCCGGCTGGCCGAGCCGTTTCGTTCGCTAGGCGGCTGGCTCGGTCGGTGCAGGTGCTCCCACGGGCGGTGCAGATGGACGGCGAAACTGCTCGAGGAACCAACTCGGCAGTGGATGTCGGAACACCCGCGCCGAAAGTGCCAGGACTACCGCTTGGTTACGTGCAACGCAGGTGACGTCACCGGGGGCAGCAGCTCCCGGCGGTAAGGCGACCGCTGCAGCCGCTTCGGCAGCACACGTCGCACCGAGCGCGCGGAGTCCTCGCGATACGCCAGGTAAGCCATCCGGTCGACGCGCGGCGATCTGGTCGATCTCGGCCTTCGGAAACCAACGCTCAAGCGTGGCTTCGGGCATGAGCGGTCTCAGGGTCTCGCGCAGGCTGTGCAGTGCGACTTCGTTATCGACGAAAGCGACGATCGCAGCCAGCATTGGTACAAGGGTGCTAGTTCGGCAGACCTCACCGGACTCAACATCGCCGGCCCGCAGAGCGATCGCGTCCTCCACCAAGTCGGTGGTAACGGGGAGGAGGCGCCCGTCGCGTGCGGCCAGCACCAATCGATGCGCCACATCCATGACCAACGAGTCCATGCTCGCGAAGTCGCCCTCGGACATCAGGCCCGCCAACGCGAGAGATAGGTCGATGGCTTGGCCATCCAATGCGGGAAGGCGCGCACCCTGATGGGCGTTGAGTAGCGCTACCAGGCGCTCATGCGCCGCGGTGCGGCCGGCCTGCGACTCTGACGAGTGTGGTGGGATCAGCAGGAGCAAGCCCAGCCTACCCGCCTCGTCGAGGACCAACCGGTTGTAGAGCACCTCGTGCCCTGCGTAGCTCATGACTGCATAGGGGTCTTGCAGCTGTGGCCAGACCTTGTCGGAGTACCGCCCCATCGCCACCCAGAGACGTACCTTGAAACCTTCGAATCGAGTCAAGAACTCCGCATTAGAGTCGAGCCCGGCCCCGACCGCCTCTGACCAAATCTTCAGCAGCAGGTACTCGCCGCCGGCGACACTGGGCTTGAGGTTGGACTCGGATTGCCCCCATATGTCGAAAACGGCCCAGCCCATTTCGACCGCAGCGCAGCGCTTAAGGAACGCGCGGCGTCTTGTCGCCGAATTACCAGCTGAACTGCCATCGAATACGTCGTCAACGAACCGGCGGAAACTACGCTCGGCGGCATGGCTATCGTCCAGCGTCGCGATGGCGGCACGCAGGTGATCGCGCCCGGCCTTCAGCAGAAGCGACTCATCGAGCAGGTGCGCTTCTATCAGGGTGGCGAGCTGATCAATGCCCCAGAACTCGAGTGAACACCCCGCCTGTGTCGCAACCTCGTCGCTCAGCACTTTGAAGCCAGCCTGCGCGGCCTGCTTCCATTCGCCATTGGACAACACGATCAACCGTTTGCGCCCGCCGCGCAGATTGGCCGGTAAGCGGTTTTGCACATACTCCGTAGACGCCTCGCGCACGGACGGTTGGATGGACTGCGCACCGGCGTACAAATCCTCACGACCGATGTCGCCGAACTTAATGACGAACAAGAATGCTTCTTCCGGGCCGTCCGGTGCTGCTAGGCTCGAGAGCACGTCAACGCCGCCTTGTGGCACGCCGACCTGCGCTCGGCTAAGTACGTTGTGACCCATAGCGACTAGCAATTCCGGCAACAGCGCATCTAGCTCGTTGCGCTCGCGCAGCGTGGCCAGGTAATGGGTCAGCACCAAACGGATACTCATGGCGCCTGTCCCCGCAGAAGCTTCCTGCGAAGGAACAGCAGCCTCAGGGGATCAGTCATCGCTAGGAACGGCAACTCCGTCGCTAACTCATGCTCCTGCATCGCAAGCGACTGCTCGGCAGTTGCGCCACCCGCATCGAACTCGAGCGAGACCTCGGAGGCGTACTTAAAGTGTGAGAGCTTCATGAACTGCATGAGCACTGAGGCTTCCTCGGCTTGCCGGTGAATGTCTCGCTGCTCGCGCAATCGATGTCGACGCAGAACTTCCTGATCATCTACCGACAGCATAAGCTCTTTCAGCCGAGGAGCCGCCACGCGCGCAGCGTAAGCCGCAGCCATCGCCAGACGAATCTCCTCCAACACGGGATAGCGGGCGACAAGGCCCGGGTCTAGGCTCTCCAGTAGTCGTCTGGTCGTTCCGGGGTACTGTTGTGCCTCATGACTCAACAGCGCGACTAGCCGTTCTCCATTCGGGTCCACGTCGGCCTGGAAGCAAGCAACGATCCAGCCCAGTACAACAGCCGGGGCCGCATCGAAGGCGGCCAAGCGATATCCCACCAGTACTGCGTCCGCAGCTTCTAGACGTGCTGGCTCGAAGGCAACCAACTGTTCACCCGCTAAATTGGAGATGTTCATCTCCTGCAACAGGGGACGCACCGCGTCCATTTGCGTCGCGGTGATCAGCCAATCCCCCAAGGCGGCGCTGGTAAGTGCCGGAGATTGCGCGATCGACTGAATGCAGTGGGTGAACTCAAACGACTCCGGAGTCGCCGCGAGCGCGGCGATCTCGGCTAGAACCGACCGCAATGCTGCCGCGTCGTTTTCGGCAGCGGCAAGGCGTGCAAACAGGTCGTCGGATCGACTGGACATGGGATGGCCGGTGACATGAGGGATAGCGCGAGCCGTCATTCGCAACGTGCTGTGCGAACTCTAGCAGCGCTTCAGGCCAAACGGCGTGGCCCAGGCTCGGAAAACTGTCATGACCGTTCCCTCGTTAAAGGAAGCGATGCTTCTGCTTTCAGTCTAGGAAGTTCGGCGCGATGCGACCCAACAGTCGTTCGATGTCTACGGAAGATTGGAGGATGTGGTCTGCTGATAGGCATCCGCCTCTGGCCAAAAATTCTTTGATTATGCATTTTGTTGCGACTGAGTTTTCCCGGCGACCGAACGTCGAATAGCGCATTGGAATTATTAACCGGAAAATTTTTGAGCTAATCCCCCGCGACCTGCCAGAACGCCGAAACGACTTCTTTCCTGAAGGCGTCGAGATCCTGGGCGAGCTTGTCCCGTGGCAGGAAGGCGACCATCAGCGAAGCGAATGCTACGATCAGTGCGAGAACTGTCAGCCATTCCATACGGCGTTGGGCTTTGATGCTCTCGCGGACGCTGAGGACTGCAGATACTTGCTCGAAATGCTCACGAATCGAAACCTCGTCCTCCGTTAGCCGATTCGCCAGATAATTGACTCCGCCTCGAATTTCCTCAGTCAATTCTCGCGGCTTGTCCCCGTCCCTCCAGCCTGGTGTGGTGAATGATGGGCAATCGTGATTGTACCAACCAGCATCTTTGGACTTCCGAGCAAGCTCCCTTGCGATTGCAGGTGACCCCAGTGTTCGATCGAAGAATTGACTGATTTCGTGCAGCGAACGCTCGACGCTACGTCGACCTGATCGTGCTTTCTTTAGATTCTCTCGCGTGACGTTGATGTCACGTGATTGCTCCTTCAGATATTCGAGCGTCGATGCATGGATGAGAAATCCGCGAAGTTTCTCGTGGCACACATAGCGAAAGGCATTCATGGTCTTACCCCCGTAGAATTTCATCTTCTCCTCTGGGTAGGCCGCAACATCTAAGGCAGTCAGGATATGCAGCCCTTCCTCTTCCTCCCTGAATCGGCTCATCGAGAGCTGAAGCTCAGGCATATCCTTGTAGGCCCATGTTTCATGCCGAGAAACGTTGGCCAATGCCCAGCGCCACCCAAGAAATCCGTTGCGTGGGGAATGCTCTGGTTCATGGAAAATTGGGCCGTTCTGGGACGTCAGCAATTCCATTGTTGGAAACTTTTCGGGGCGATTCAATCCACTGAAGAACCCCGGAATGTTTTGGCCGAACCAGTGCCCGACCATGCGGCGAAGGTCTCTCCGCGCTACCTCGATGGCTTCCCGCTTCTGGTTCTCCGGGCCTATGGATTCGATTGATCGGCGAGACCGAAAACTGCGCCGAAGATAGGTCGTGTGATCCTGGTTGAGCTCCGACGCATAGCGAAGAGTCAAGGACTCACCTAACTCGAATCCCACGAGCATCGCAGTGAGGGACGAGGTGATCTGATGGACACTAACCGTCAACGATTCCACACCCGCCGGCAGCGTTGCGAAGTTGTGGATCAATGGTGCGTTGCCACGTCGCTCTTTTCCTAGCACCGGCCCCACGTTCAACCAGGCCTCTGCGCCAATGGAGCGTCTCTCGCGGACCCACCTCAGCACGCTGTCCTTCTCGTTCCAGGCAGCCACGCCTTTCCAGCCAAGCTTCTCCAGTCCGCTATACAGGCCTTCTACTTCCGCCGCCCCATAGAGTTCGACGCCCCAGATCATGTTTACCCGGAGTTCCAACTCGAGTGGCACGCGGAGGCGTTCGTTCTCCTTCCGGTCGTGCTCGCGCTCGTACTCACGATCCATCCGATATGGACCGGGGATCAGATTAGGCAGGAGCCAGTGGGCTTGCCAGTGCAGTTTTCGCAACCACTTCCGCTGGGGTGACTCCTTGGATGGGAGAGGCTCCGGCGGGTTATTCGTAGTGTCGTTCTTGGACAAGAGATTAGGTTGTTCGGATTCTGTCGGGGTGGCCATATTCGACGGACTAGCTCGGGCGAAAGGGGACAAACTACCTTGACACGATGCCCTATCAGTATCCGAGACGCTCCTGGAGCAGGCAAGCCGGGACTATTGAGCTATGGCCCGCCAACTGCACCGTAGCCATCATTTCCCGGAACCGTGCATCAATGGCAGGAATTGGCGATTGGACCTGACGGCGTCCGTAACGAATCTGAAAAGATCTAAAGAGAGACCCTATGGTCGCGGCCCGCCGATGTTCAGAGTTCCGCGCTAAGCTCGTTGAACAGTTAGGCCACGAAGGGCCGCTTCTGGCCGCAGGGCGTTATGCGACCCAAAGCGGATATCTTATGTCTCGGATTCTCCATCGAGTGGAAAGGCAGAATGGAGTTCCGCCATCAGCAATGGACCGGTCAATGGCCTGACAGAAATGTCGCGCTTTGGCACGAACTTGGCTAGTGGCTGTTGCAGAGATGCGCAGAGTCTGACCTGAGTTCTACACCGATCACGAGCAATCCAGTGTGCTGAAGTAGTCTCGATAAGCTGCGCCGATACCCTTGGGAATCAGTGCGCAGTTCTCGATCAAAGCGAGAAGCTTCGGGTACATCAGTAGCGGTGAATTCTCCGACCGAGACCAAGTCTTGTGGGTCACCACATTACGGTGGGTGTCGCCGAATACAGGTTCTTCCAGATTAGGGCAGAACGCGATGGGTGGCGCTTTTCTTTAAGCTGTGCATTGATGTAGTCCATATCTGCAACATTCCTGAAGCATCTAGTCGCGAGATTATTGAGAGGCATCTCTTCTTCACGGCTAAGTACGCTGGAGGGAATGGTCGATTTGCTTTTCATCTCGATCAATATCTTCACTGAATTGGGGCTTCTTGGCGCCATTGGCAACGCGGCGCTAAAGAATCGTTCAGCTCCTGCGCAGATCTTCTGAGCGCGAGGCATACCAGCGAATGCACTGCTCCGCGGCAATTCTCGCGCATGCAACTAAGCCTGGAAGTTGTTCAGGCGGGCACTCCTTGCCAGTGGTACGAAAGTTTGCCTTGGCATGAGCAAGTTGATTCCTGGAGGCAGACAGTGCAGACGCTAGCTCAACAAGCGCCTGCTTGCGCTGTTCTGCGGAGCTGGACGGCGCGATCTTAGAAAAGGCGCGAAGGAACGGCGGGGCATGTGCTTTCATAGGTAGTGGGTCGCAGCAACGTTCTATCGACAAGCGCAAAGCCTCAGCATCGCGACTGAAGACCCTATTCTCTTCGAAGAGGACGAGTAGCCCATCCATGAACTCTGCATCTGGATTGAGAGCATTTTTTGTCAGTAAGCGCTTGCGAAGATCTTCGTACTGTTTCTCCCGCACCACCGTGGCCGAAACGTACTCGATGCACTTGACGTACGCGAGAAGTGCAGCTTGGCCGCCGGGTGATCCATTCACAACATTAAACTCGGAGAGAACTGCCGGAAGTCCGGGGCCTCTGAGCAGGGGCCTCATGTTTCGTGCACGCTGAACCAAGTCGCTGATCTCTTCATCCTCGGGATAATCAGAGTCGAAGTCGACAGGACGAGGGGCTTCAAAAAATTCCAAGCCAAGAGTCACGTTTAGCTCAAACAAGTAAGCTTGGATTAGGGAATTTGCTTCTTCTGCAGTCGCTCCATGCGGGTGATGCACTTCGATATAGGACTCTTCCCATCCTATTGGGGGGTTGTGCTTGTCATAGAAATGATCTTTAACAACGACAGCGGCACCGAAGTGAGGGGAGGATGACAACAGCGAGATTGAGGCCGGACGTCCAGCAATCTCGCCAACAATCTTCCCGGCATCATTCTCCAACGACTCGATCCCACTGACGAACCCTTCTGATCGCATGTCCCAAGACTTCATCCTGAGCACTGTTCGGTGAGTTGAGTGGTAGGTCAGGCCGTCGCAGGCGGTTGTGCGATCGGTTACCTCGATTGATAGGTCTATCAACGTCTGGATGGTAAGGTTGGCGTGTTCTTCTGATCGCGGGAAATGCAGCGCCACCTCGGTTTCCCAAGAGAACGTAGCGCTTTCTTCCAAGTCGAGATCTAGATCTGAGTCCAATTCGGTTCCTTCCCAATTGATTCCGAAGGAGGTGCCCAGCCTGACAATTGCGTCCCGCAATGCAGTTTCGAGTTCTGGAGGGTCAAATCTCAGCATGGGGTAGCGTCACCACGTTTGGGGTCTTTATAGCAAGCACATCAAGCCATGTGGAGGAGGTGGCGTGATTGGGTACTTGGCCGCAACTTTGGCGCTTTATGGCGCTCAGCCAGCTCAGAGCTACGTGCCTGAGGAGACCAAATTTCTTCGCTCTGCCTTGTCGATTTTAGGTTCGTCAGAGTAAAGCAACAAGATGTTTTGGGCTCAGCATCGCCCGCGCGCAATATACGGTGTAAGAGTGGGGTTCGAGCGGTAGCTCTCATTGACTTGCCCCTGTCTTGCTAGACATTGAAGTGTCGCTTCTGGCCGTAAGGCGTTCTACAACCAAATGTGGCAATTCGATGCATGAATCGCCCAGGCTTTTGTAGACACTCTTCAGCCGTTTAGTGCGTACTGCCGTTCAAACTCTATCGGGGACAGGCCGCCATTGGAACCGTGTCGCCGTGTCGGGTTGTAA